>CAZMPS010000126.1:4333-5631 GCA_964568305.1 uncultured Burkholderiaceae bacterium | reverse complement strand
GAGCCATACTAAACAAAGTCGATTTTACGGGTGCCAATCTTACCAAGGCCAATCTTATTGGCGTCATGTGGCCATCAAGCGCGACACTTGCTGGTGTCAATTTTACTGAGGCAAAGCTTTCTGCAGGTGGTGGGGCAAATTCTAATTTAAATAGAGCAAATTTTACCGACTCAAAACTGGTTAGAGCAGACCTCACTCAAGCAGTACTCACTGACGCCAATTTCAGCAAAGCGGACTTAACTGGTGCGAATTTCGATCATGCTGATCTCAGTGGTGCCAATGTCAGCAACGCAACACTAACTGGGATTAATGTGAACTGGGCCAACCTTTCAAGAATTGATTTCACCAGCATTAAATGGGCAATCGATGCGAAGTTGGATTATGGTAATTTTACTGATGCCAATTTCTCTGGCACGGTCATGCTTCAGGCAAAACTATCAGAAACCAAACTGATTAATGCCAATCTCAGCAAAACAAATTTAACAGAAGCTAATCTCACCAGAGCAAATCTGACTGGTGCCAAGCTTGATGGAACTATTTTTAGCAAAGCAGATTTGACTGGCGCAAATCTGACCAAAACAGATTTAACTACTGCAGATTTCTCAGGAACCAATCTGAATGCAGCCAATTTAACTGAACAGGATTTAAGCAAGGTAACGTGGTTATCAAAGGTCAAACTGGTTGGGACTAATTTCACTAATGCCAACCTTTCTGGCGTTTCACTGATTAAAGCAGATTTAAGCAACGCCAATCTGACCGGTGCAAATCTAAGCAATGCAAATCTTAGTAATGCAAATGTGACTAAGGCGGACTTGAGTAAAGCAAATTTAGCAAAAGTAAATCTCACTGGCGCTAATCTTAGCAAAGCGAATTTGAGCAATGCCGACCTTTCAGGTGCAACCTGGATAGATGGCAAGAAGATTTGCGCTAATGGCAGTATTGGGAAATGTAAATAAATATCACTTTACTTCAACCTTATTTCATCATCATTTTACACAGAGGCGGGTTCATCACCCGCTTTTTGCATCCAAACAGATAACGCTGCTGCGATCAAAATCAACATACCGCCTATCATCAACTTGGGCGTCAATACGCCAGCACCAAAAAGAATGGCTGACACTGCCGCGAAGACAACCTCAATCAACATCACAATCGCCGTAACATTGGCTGGTAAACGCGCTGCGCCGTATTGCAATAACAAGTTGCTCAACATAAACAAAATTGCCAAACAAACTATGGCACTACTCCACCCCCAAGCCCAATTTGGCGGACTGGCAATCATGCTGTGCAAGCACAAG
>CAZMPS010000126.1:0-4323 GCA_964568305.1 uncultured Burkholderiaceae bacterium | reverse complement strand
CACCAAGATACCGCCAATAAACATGGCTAGCGCCTTTCCCTCTTCAAGACGATATGCTTGATGACGCAACATCACATTGGTGAGCGCAAACGAAAATCCACCAACTAAGCCCAGTACATCCGAGAAATGCAAATACCAACCGGTCTTTGGTACACCATGTTCTGGCCAGAGTACAAATGCCGCACCCAACAAAGCAATCAACAAACGCAGCAATGTCAGCATGCTAAAGCGCTCACCAAGAACAAAATGCGCCAACAAAGCGACCCACAATGGCATTAAATAAAATAAAAACACCACTCGTACTACATCGCCCACCACTACGGCCCAATTGAAAGCCGCATTAGTGGTACCAAACGCCAACATCAACACCCATAAGCCTGGCGCGCGTATTACTTGCACAAGCGCATGTGGCTTGCTCAACATAATGGTGCTAGCAGACAACACATACATCCCCAAAGTAGTCCACAGTGGATGCAAACCTTGCTCTTCTAATTGTCTAAAAGGCCACCATGACACACCCCAAACCAAGGCATTGAATATCAATGCAGCAATTGGGAGCAAAGCAAAATTAGAAGGCAAAAAGGATTTTGGAGATAGGTTCATACTTCACCTAATTTCCGTCACTTCAGGACTGAGCGACGAAGATTGATTAAAAAATTAGTGCGCCGTAGTTGTCAAGCTAACCTCAGATTGCCCTAGGATTATCCTCCCATCCTACCGTTCTACTCAACACACTATGACGTAGCGTCCAGGGTAATGAGCACTCTTGGTTTATATCATTTACTTTTTAAAAAACACATCACTGAAATCTTGGGGGTTGGTGCAGTTGGGGGTTCTGAAAGCATTGGCATTAATAAAATGATTAATCAATTGTTCCATACATACCCCCTCATTCAAGTTTCGATGAAAATTCTCTGGGAAGACAATCCCAGCTGCTCCCTGCAATTGGTGAAAGCAATCCGAAGCTAACAAGTACAGCAATTGATGGGCTTGATTCTTCCCTTCATGGTGATAACCCAACACCCCTTTTTTAGCCATGGTACCTAACAGGATTGCTAACCTCGCTTTATGATTGACATCCGGCAAATCCAGAAGAAATGCATGCAATTTGGCGGTGGAACTTACTCTGTTTGATCGTGTGTCGCAAAATACATTGAGTTCATCTTTGGTAGCAGCATCCTCTGCTTCAGTGAGCCCGATTCTGATGCCATCCCCTTGAGCAGCGATGGAAGATTGCATAATGGCCTGCATTCTTCCACCAAGAATTGGATTATCTGCAATCAATGGCGCCATTAAAGTATCAGTGACAAACTTGATTATTTTGTGATACCGAAATTCACTTAAATTGAAGCTGTTATCCAGAATGGCAACTTGTAAATAACGGGGTAAGCTGGCGAAAATAGTATGAGTAGGAGACAGGTTTTCTCCAGTAATGATAGTTGGGTAACCATGTTGGAGTAGAGAAAAATCAAAAATTTTGATTCGTGTGATGCATTGTTTATAGAAAACGCCATGCTCAGGACTCATCCACCCCATAAAGTCAGCTTTATCCCGGTGTGATGTGAGGGGATACAAAATCAGCTGTTGATCATTGATTTGCAATACGTAGTCGTCTGTATCGTTGCAAACACTATCGATGGCGTCATGGCTCATCGTCGAGAAACGTGTTCGCAACAAGCTTGTTACCTCAGTACCAGAATAAACCTTGGCACCAAACAGACTAGTAAAATCTTGTTCTGGGCTGGACAATATATTCGGTAGGTTGGATTCAAGAGAGAGTTTTCTTCCGCGCAATATTGCTATTTTTTCTGGGAACTCGGTATTCAAAGATCGAATCATTTCGATGATTGTTTGCGTATCTAACAGCCCCGGTACAGAGCGAAGTATCGCTTGGAGTACGGCTGAATCAGTGCCAAATCGTCTCCGACGAATTGCTAGTGCAATCCCTTTTTGCGCTATTGAATCAGTAAAGATCATCAAATTTTTAGCAACTGCTTGGAGTACGACCGGATCAGTACCAAATTGACCGGTAACAATCGCACATGCAATCTGTTTTTGCGCCTCTGAATCGGTAAAGATACTCAAATTTTCAGCGACTACTTGAATTAGGGCTGAATGAGTAACAAATTTTTGTTCGTCAATTGCATTTGCAATAATTTGTTGTGCTTTGGGGTCAGTAAAGATCGTCAGATTCTGAGCAACTGCTTGGAGTACAGCTAGATTAGTGCCAAATTTCCCCGAAACAATCGCCCATGCAATATCTTTTTGCGCTTCTGAATAGGTAAAGATACTCAGATTTCTAGCAACTGCTTGGAGTACGGCTGAATCCGTACCAAATTCTCCCAAATCAATTGCCGCTGCAATCTCTTTTTGCGCTTCTAGATCGGTAAAGATCGTCAAATTTTCAGCGACCGCTTTTAGTACAACCAGATTAGTGACAAATTCTCCTAAACGAATCGCCCGTGCAATCTTTGTTTTTGATTCGGTTGGCAAAGTTGCGAAAAAACGAAAGAGTATTGTTATTTTTCCAAAAAAATCCGATGAAGCCGACAATAAAGCAAGTAATTGCACGGCGAGTTTGCCTTGATCATCGGGTGGTAATTTTGGTGTGCAATCCCGCAATCCTGCAAGAATGCGTGAATCCATCTCAACACCATCAAAATAGGCTTGTAGCAAAATAATTTGTACATCTAGATCATTAAAAAATTGCTGGCACTTTTGTGCAGAAGACAAAATGGTTTTCAATTTGTACTCCTCTACATGATCACACTCGTCTTTTGCAATCGATAGTGCCAATTGCTTGTTACTAATGAACATCGTATCAAGCGTATCCCAAGCAGAATAAATAGGTTGGAACACTCCAGCGACAAGGTGCGCTATTTTTTCAAACGTTATTGCTTCTTTGTTAGCACCAAAAGGAATGAGTTCGGGGATGTCATTTGTAGCAGCTTGTTCTTGTTGTTCCAATTTATTTTTATATTCATGACAACCATCATCAACAAAATTGATTTCCAAGTCCGCAATAGTTGGGGAATTTTTTCCTTCATTCAATATAAGAGACGTTGCGACTGATTGAAGTGAGAAAAGGGTAATCGGCATGGTGTGTTATGTGTAGAATAATAATTAAATATATCAAACACATCGTAGACTGGGATGCAGTCCCAGCGGCATTGCTCAGCACAATCCTATTACTAGTAGGAATTTAACAGCTTGAGGATATGTGACAGCTCATCACGTACCTTATTAACATCAATATCAGATGAAAAAAGTGCAAGAGTTGAGTAGGAAGATGAAACAACTGATGATGCATCAAGCACTGCTTTTTCTCTACCACCATCCGAATTAGGATTATCCGGCATGCGGTTATCCAATTTATTACGCGCACCATTAATCGTAAAACCCTCTTCATACAACAAAGAGCGAATACGGCGCACCAGAAGCACTTCATGATGTTGGTAATAACGACGATTACCACGACGTTTAACTGGCTTTAACTGCGTAAATTCTTGTTCCCAATAACGCAATACATGCGTCTTGACGCCACAAAGTTCACTCACCTCGCCAATCGTAAAATAGCGCTTGGCTGGAATAGGAGGTAGTCCTGTTGGCGAATCTTTCACGCTTTCAGTTTTACACTCTTCTTCGCTATTCACGTTATCATCCATGTTGTGATTATTTAAGCAGTCAATGCAGGTGATTTATTTGATTCTACGCTGCTGTTATCAATCATACCCTTGAGCTTTTGACTAGCATGAAAAGTCACCACACGACGCGCAACAATCGGCACAGCTTCTCCAGTTTTTGGATTACGGCCAGGACGTTGTGGCTTGTCACGCAGCTGAAAATTGCCAAATCCAGATAAACGTACCGCTTCACCTCGCTCCAAAGCATTACTAATTTCATCAAAAAATGTTTCAACCATTTCCTTGGCTTCACGCTTGTTCAACCCAACTTGCTCAAACAAGAGTTCAGCCAATTCTGCTTTAGTCAAGGTGGTGCGTTGTACCTCATCACCACCTGGCAATCGGAGTGATTCCTTATTCATCGTATTCCCGGGGACTCAATTGACTTAGTCATGTTTATCACGTTTAATTACGCAACCTTGCCGCATGTTTATCAACTACAGCAGCGATCAAAGCTGCCATGGCAGCATCGACAACCGGATCCTTCAGCGTGTTGTGAGTATCTTGCAAGGTACAACGGAAGGCAAGGCTTTTCTGATTGCTTTCCAAGCCCTGACCGCGATATTCATCAAATAACACAATGGCTTGCAGAATTTTACAGGCGGAATTGGATTGCTGTTCAGCAAAAAAAGTATCGATT
>CAZMPS010000125.1:792-5661 GCA_964568305.1 uncultured Burkholderiaceae bacterium | reverse complement strand
CAGAGGAAGTGGTGGTCGATGGTGCAAACCCTGTTTCCGCTGTGACTCCAACGGCTAGTCGTCATGCTGTGTATAACCGTGATACCGCTTATGACCAACTGCGTGAAATTGCTAATTTTCTAGACCATGTCGAGCCGCACAGTCCTGTCCCCACCATATTGAAAGCATTGGTTGGTTGGCGTGATACGAGGTTTGAAGATTTGTTGTTACGTTTGCCGCAACAAGGTGGTTTGAGTATTTACGAATTGCTTAAATTGTTTAAGTCTAGTGAGCAACAATAAAAAGTATAGTAAGAAGCACAGCAAATCCGGCCTGTTCAGTACATTTGGCCGGATTTTTTTATCATTGTTGTCGTGTTTTTTTATACATTTTGTGTATGCCATTAATCTTACAAATCCCGCAGATCCGGCCAAAGTGCTACGCACCGTCTTCCCCGCTGCGGAAACCGGTTTTGATCCCGCTGCCGTGTCGGATTTATATTCCGCCAGTGTGATTCAAGGGATTTTTGAGCCTTTATTTACCTACGATTATTTGGCGCGGCCAGCCAAGCTGGTGCCGTTGACGGCGCAAGCTTTGCCTGAAGTTACCGATGGTGGCAAGACTTATACGATACGTCTGAAAAAAGGCATTGTTTATGCGGCAGATCCCGCTTTCAATAGCAAGCAGCGTGAGCTCACGATGGTGGATTATGTGTATTCTTTTCAGCGCTTGATGGATCCCAAAATTGCTTCTCCCCACGTGTGGCTATTTGCTGGCAAGGTGGTGGGTTTGGATGAAATGGTGGCAAAAGCGAAAAAAAACGGCAAATTTGATCCCACCACACCTGTTGCGGGATTTGAGCTGTTGGATCGCTATACTTTACGTGTGCATTTGACCCGTGCTGATTTAAATTTTGGTATGTCGTTGGCGCATTTTCCGACCAGCGCTGTGGCACGTGAGGTGGTGGAAAAATACCAGAATCCGCAAGGCCACGTGATGGATCATCCAGTTGGTACAGGCGCATATCGTTTGACCCAATGGGTGCGCAGTTCGCGCATGGTGTTGGATGCCAATCCGAGCTATCGTGGTTTTGTCTGGAATTTTCAACCAGGCACCGATTTTGACGATCAACGTATTGCCGCGCAAATGCAGGGTAAGCGCATGCCGCAAATTGGTCGAGTTGAAATCAACGTGATCGTCGAGGATCAATCGCGTTGGTTGTCGTTCCAAAAGGGGGAAATTGATTTATTCCAGTTAGAGGGGCCCCTAGCACCACAAGCGCTTAGTCATGGTCGTTTGAGGCCAGAACTGGTGAAAAAAGGCGTGCAGCTATCGCGCATGATTGATCCTGAATTGACGATTTATTACTGGAATATGCGAGATCCGATCACGGGTGGTTTGAGCAAGGAAAAAATCGCTCTGCGCCGCGCTTTTGCTATGGCGCACAATGTGAAGGAAGAAGTGAATGTGGTGTGGCATGGTGAAGCAATCGCCTTGGAATATCCGATTCCACCCGATATCGTCGGCCACGATCCACGCTATGTCAGCCGCACGCAATACAACGTGGCGGGCGCGAATGCTTTGCTGGATAAGTTTGGCTATAAAAAAGGGCCGGATGGTTGGCGTACTTTGCCAAATGGTCAGCCGTTGGTGATCCGTTATTCGGTTCGGGCGGATTCCCTAGGCAAGCAGCAGTTGGAAGTGTGGAAAAAAACGTTTAACGCGATATCTGTGCAAATGGAAGGGGATATGCGGCCATTTCCCGATTTGTTGAAGGCCGAAGCGCAATGCAAGCTACAAATGCGCAGTGCAGCGTGGATTGCGGATTATCCAGATGGTGATAATTTCATGCAGTTGTTTTATGGGCCGAATATTCATCAAACCAATAAGGGGTGTTTTCAACATCCTGATTACGATCGACTGTTTTTACAATCGCAGCAAATGTCACCTGGCCCAGAGCGCGATGCCTTGTATCGCAAGATGGCAAGATTGTTGGAGGTGTATGCGCCCAATCGCTTAGGCTATGCGCGGTATCGCAATATGTTGGTGCAGGGGAATGTGATTGGGTATAAAAAGCATCCGATTCTTGTCTCTGAGTGGATTTATTTTGATATGAAGAAATGAGTAGGAACACACTCAACCCATCACGTCATGCTTAACTATATTTTCCGACGCTTATGGCAAATGATCCCCACCATGTTGGGTGTCGTTTTCTTCATCTTCGTTTTATTTCATTGGGTAGGCGGTGATCCGGCTTATATCCTGGCCGGCAAAATATCCAGCCCGGAGCAAATTGCACAGATCCGCGCTCAGTTAGGCATCGATCAGCCTTATTACGTCCAGTTGTGGATTTTTATCAAGCAAATCGTCACGTTTGATTTTGGTCATAGTTGGAGCACCGGCGAAGCCGTCGCTGACATGATGTGCAGCCGATTGGGGCCGTCATTGACTGTGTTGTTGCCTTTGACTTTTCTGGAGACTTTTTGCGCGATTGTCTTGGCGCTGTTGATTGCCTACGTGCGCGGATCGTTGACGGATAAGCTAGTGATGACGGCTTGTACCGTGGGTATGTCGATTAGTATTTTGGTCTACATCATCTTGTTTCAGTATTGGTTTGCTTATCAATGGGGTATGTTCCCGGTGCAGGGTTGGAGTGAACATTTTCTGGATAGCCTCGTCCATTACGCGATGTTACCTATCTTGATCTTGTTGGTGGTCAGCATGGCACCCAACGTGCGTTTGTTCCGCAGTTTTATTCTGGATGAAATTCAGCAGGACTACGTGCGCACCGCGCGCGCTAAGGGCTTGCGTGAAACGCGCATCATGCTGGCGCATGTATTACGCAATGCGGCGATTCCTATTATTACTTATGTGATGGCGAATTTGCCGGGATTATTGATGGGTGCTTTTCTGGTCGAGCGTTTTTTTTCGATTCCAGGCATAGGCAGGGAAGTGATTTTGGCGGTTGAGCGTAGTGATTTTCCGGTGATCAAAGCGGTTACCGTTTATGTGGCGATGGCAACCATGTTGTTTAATTTATTGGCGGATTTGTTGTATCGCGTGGTGGATCCACGGGTGCAGTTTCGTTAAATGAAACCGAGATTGTCCATTAACATCCGTTGTTCTCGCGTCTTTTCTCTCTTATGTCGAATTTCCATTCTTATTATTCCTCCCCACGTGTATCACCCGGTTTATGGACGCTGGCTTGGATGCGTTTGCGTACCGATAAAATGGCGATGACGTGTTTGGCCATCGTGGCACTATTTTTCTTGATGGTGTTGTTGTCATCAATAGGGTGGTTGGCGGCAGATTGGGATCAAGAGGTCGCGGTGTATCACGCTCCGCCAAGCTTTGTGGCAAAGGCAACGATGTCAGCGCCAGTACCTGCAGTGCAAACATCTGCATTGCCACCGCTTGCTGCTATAGACAAAGCAGATCACGATGGGATTGCTGATCCCTTGCAAAAAGAGTGGAATGAAATTCGCCGGGAATTATCCACCTCAAAGGCGAGCAGTGGCAGTGTGATCAAAAGGAAGGAAACCCTGCCTTTCGGCGCTGATCAATGGGGTCATGACATCATCAAAAAAACCATCAAAGGCGGACAAGTTTCCATCATCGTTGGTGTGACGGCGGCGTTGTTGGCGACTATGTTAGGGACGTTGTTCGGCGCGTTGTCGGGGTATTTTGGTGCTTGGGTAGATGATTTTTTTAACTGGTTTTACAGCATCTTTACTTCGGTACCGTACTTGTTACTGGTGTTGTCCGTGGCGGCGGTGCTGCAAAAAAGAAGTTTGCTGACCATCGTGTTGATTTTGGGTTTAACCGGTTGGACCAGTGCTTACCGCTTGATTCGTGCCGAATACATGAAGCACAAAGCGCGTGAATATGTCTTAGCCGCCGATGCGATTGGCGCCTCTCATTGGCGCAAAATATTTGGCCATATTTTTCCTAATATCAGCCATGTGGTATGGGTGCAAATGTCGTTATTGGTGGTGGGATTCATTAAATCCGAAGTGATCCTGAGCTTTTTGGGATTTGGCGTACCAGTTGGCGTCGTGTCCTGGGGCAGCATGTTGAACGAAGCGCAAAATGAATTAATCCTCGGCAAATGGTGGCAACTGGCCGCCGCCAGCTTCGCCATGGCAACGCTGGTCACGGCGTTTTCGTTGTTGACGGATGCTTTGCGTGATGCGTTGGATCCGAAGTTGAAATAAAAAGACAAACGCATGCACCAAAATATTTCATCAAATAACCTGCTCCAAGTACGTGACTTATCCGTGCAATTTCGCATCGACAAGACAAATACGTACACCGCGCTGAACGGGATTTCATTCGACGTGGCGCGCAATACCACGGTTGCTTTAGTTGGCGAATCTGGCAGTGGTAAATCTGTCAGTGCGTTGGCGGTGATGGGGTTGTTGCCGCGCAATAACGCGATGATTCATCCTGCTAGCAGCATTACTTTTGATGGACAGTCTTTGCTGCCGATGAGCATGGCGCAGCATCGGCGTTTATGCGGCAAGGAATTGGCGATGATTTTTCAGGAGCCGATGTCTTCTTTGAATCCCGTTTTGACAGTGGGTTTTCAAATCGCGGAAGTATTGCGCCAGCACATGGGGATGACCACCAAACAAGCGCGTAGTCGTGCGATTGATTTGCTGGATGAAGTGGGGGTCCATGATCCAGCCACCAAAATTGATGCTTATCCCAGTCAACTATCCGGCGGCCAGCAACAGCGCGTCATGATTGCTATGGCGATTGCGTGCGAACCCAAGTTGTTGATTGCGGACGAACCCACCACCGCGTTAGATGTCACCGTGCAAAAGCAAAACATGGAGTTGATCGCCGCTTTGCAGACGGAGGGGGCGGGGGACATCCTGGTGGTGACCG
>CAZMPS010000125.1:0-782 GCA_964568305.1 uncultured Burkholderiaceae bacterium | reverse complement strand
TTGCAGAAGAAGCACCAGATGTCGGTATTGCTGATTACCCATGATCTTGCACTGGTGAGAGAAATCGCCGATCAGGTGCTGGTGATGCGTAATGGTGAGATCCGTGAGCGGGGGGAAGTGCGGCAAATTTTTGATCATCCGGTCGATAGCTATACTAAAGCCTTGCTACATTGCCGTCCATCGCTAGCATCGCGCTCCCAGCGTCTGCCGGTGATGCAGGATGTGATGGGGGGGAAAGTGGATTTGCCACCGATCCGGCAAGCACAGCAGTGGGTAGCACATACGTCAGAAAATATATTGGTCGTCAACAATCTCAACAAACGTTTTGTGACGCGTACTGGTTGGTTAAAACGTAAAGAATTTTGTGCTGTGCAAGACGCCTCGTTTACGCTGGCACGCGGTAAAACGCTGGGTATCGTGGGGGAATCCGGTTCAGGTAAGACAACATTGGGTTTAACGTTGCTACGTTTGCACCAAGCCAGTTCTGGCCAGGTTTTATTCCACGGCCAGGACTTGTTGTCCATGTCGCCACAGCAATATCACGCTTACAAACGCCGGATACAAATCGTTTTTCAAAATCCTTACGCCTCCTTAAACCCCCGGTTCACCATAGAGCAAATCCTACTAGAGCCCATGCGCATCCACCAGATTGGCGCCAACGACCAGGAACGCGTCGTCTTGGCCATGCAATGGCTACAAAAAGTGGGCTTGCCCAGCAGCGCATTACATCGCTATCCACACGAATTCTCCGGCGGTCAACGTCAGCGCATCGCCATCGCACG
>CAZMPS010000124.1:4651-5711 GCA_964568305.1 uncultured Burkholderiaceae bacterium | reverse complement strand
GTATTGGTACAAGGAAAACCTAGCTTATCAACCAACTGATTCAATTCAGGTGCTGCATTGGCGAGGATCACACCACCACCAGTGTAAATCATGGGACGCTCAGCTTGTAGCAATAACTGCACCGCCTTACGAATTTGACCAGTGTGCCCCTTTTCTACTGGTTTGTAGGAGCGCATTTCGACTTCTTTTGGATAAGCATAAATATGCTTATGCATGGTGATGTCTTTTGGAATATCAACCAAAACGGGACCTGGCCGACCGGTTGTCGCGATAAAAAATGCCTTCTTAATTGTCGTAGCCAAATCCTTGATGTCTTTTACCAGAAAATTATGTTTAACACACGGACGGGTAATGCCCACGGTATCGCACTCTTGAAAAGCATCTTGACCAATAGCATGACTTGGCACTTGCCCGGAAATCACCACCATCGGAATAGAATCCATATAAGCAGTAGCCAAACCTGTCACCGCGTTTGTCACGCCAGGACCAGAAGTGACTAAAGCAACGCCTACTTTCTGTGAGCTGCGAGAATAAGCATCCGCCGCGTGGATCGCAGCCTGCTCATGACGTACCAGAATATGTTGAAATTTGTTTTGATTAAAGATCGCATCGTAGATGTACAAAACGGCACCACCAGGATAACCAAAAATATGCTCTACGCCTTCTTCTGCCAGACAGCGCACTAGTATTTCTGCGCCGGTTAATTCTAAATTTTGTTCCAAGCTCATATATATCATTCCTTTCAAGGTCCATTGGAGATTGATCGGATGCTCTCTCCTAAAAACATCTCGCGCTTGTGGCACGGGTTAGAGCAAACTGCTTCTTAAATGTTAAAGCGCGTCTTATCGGTAGGCTGCATCTTGCGCTGCGCGCGAAAAGACCATAGCACTTCTGGATTGCGAAGTGTGCAACACGTTACTGCGTTGCAGCATTTTGGTCAAGTCAAATTGTCGCGAGCTGCTGCTTAATCATGAGATAATTTCGCCTCATTTTTGCGCTTTACCAATCATAAATCGCTTATCCATCAAGCCTTTCATATGGACATCAGCGACACAAAAAT
>CAZMPS010000124.1:0-4641 GCA_964568305.1 uncultured Burkholderiaceae bacterium | reverse complement strand
GCACTATCCGAATCCAAGCATACCCCCATGATGCAGCAGTATCTGCATATCAAAGCCAGCTACCCTCATACACTTGTGTTTTATCGTATGGGAGATTTCTACGAGCTTTTCTTTGAAGACGCAGAAAAAGCTTCCCGTTTGCTGGGCATCACCTTGACACAGCGCGGTAATTCGGATGGAGCGCCGATTAAGATGGCGGGCGTGCCTTTTCATGCGGCAGACCAGTATTTGGCCAAACTGGTCAAGTTTGGCGAGTCGATCGCGATTTGCGAGCAAATTGGCGATCCTGCTACCAGCAAAGGACCAGTGGAGCGGAAAGTGATGCGTGTGATTACACCAGGCACGCTGACTGATTCCAACCTATTACCTGAAAAATCCGACCAACCCTTGTTGGCGCTGCATATCATCAACCAACGTAAAACATTCAGCGTCGGTCTGGCGTGGCTGTCGATGGCAAGCGGCGCATTGAAGTTGATGGAATTTTCTGTCGAAGTCAAAAACATGCAAGATTTACATCAAGTCGGCAAGCGTTTGCAACAAGAGCTGGAGCGCATCATGCCAGCTGAAGTTTTATGGGCCCAAGATGCAAAAAGCATGGTTGATGAACTTCATTTGATTCAAACCAAAACCACGCCACCCCCCTCTTTTCTTCCAGATTGGCATTTCGATACGCAACAGGGTCAAAAATCCCTGCAAGAACAACTTACCGTTGCCAGCCTGACCGGCTTTGGCGCCGAAGAATTGCACACAGCGGTAGGTGCAGCGGGTGCCTTGTTGCGTTATGCCAAAGCGACGCAAGGCAAGGATTTACAGCATGTGCGCAGTTTGAGCGTGGAATGGGAAAACGAATTTATCGGCCTGGATGGCGCAACGCGGCGCAATCTGGAATTAACCGAAACCATACGCGGGCAAGAATCCCCTACTCTGTTTTCTTTGCTAGATCACTGCCGCACCACCATGGGTTCACGCTTGTTGCGTCATTGGCTGCATCATGCCAAGCGCGACCAAGCAGTGGCCAGAGCGCGTCACCAAGCGATTGATGCATTAATTCGAGCAGATGCTGGCCATGGATTAACAACAGCTTTGGGATTAATACCCGACATTGAACGCATCAGCAGCCGCATTGCGCTGATGTCAGCGCGGCCACGCGATCTGGCGAGTTTGCGTGCTGGGTTAGAACAATTACCAATCTTGTGTAAGGCGGTGTCGCATTGCATTGCCAACCATAATATTGATGACATTGATATCAATAATAATGCTGGCGTTGCGGCGCCACTGCTTAAGGCAATTCACGCCAATTTAGCTACGCCGAGCGCCTGCCTGGATTTACTGACACGTGCGCTTGCAACTGAGCCGGCTGCGATGGTGCGCGATGGTGGCGTGATAGCGCCTGGTTTTGATGCAGAGTTAGATGAATTGCGCGGCTTGTCTGAAAACGCAGGGCAATTTCTGATTGATCTTGAAACACGCGAACGCGAACGCACCGGCATTGCCAATTTGCGGGTCGAATACAACAAAGTGCATGGCTTTTATATCGAAGTCACCAATGGGCAAAGCGATAAAGTGCCGGACAACTACCGCCGTCGCCAAACCTTAAAAAATGCCGAGCGCTACATTACCCCGGAGTTAAAAGCATTTGAAGATAAAGCATTATCGGCGCAGGAGCGTGCATTAGTACGAGAAAAATACTTGTACGAACAATTGCTATTGAATCTGGCACCGCACATCGAACCTTTGCAAATCATCGCCCAGGCATTAGCGCAACTCGATACTTTGCTGGCCTTGGCCCAACATGCCACGCGCAACAATTGGTGCGCACCGCGATTAGTGGCAGAACCTGGCATTGTGATTAAACAAGGTCGCCATCCGGTGGTAGAAAATCAAATCGAACGCTTTATCGCCAATGAATGCCAACTCGATAGCAAACGCAAATTGCTATTAATCACTGGCCCTAATATGGGTGGTAAATCAACGTATATGCGCCAAGTCGCGTTGATTACCCTACTTGCCTATATCGGCAGTTATGTCCCAGCCAGCGAAGCTGTGATTGGCCCCATCGACCGCATTTTTACTCGCATCGGTGCGGCGGATGATTTGGCCGGTGGGCGTTCAACCTTTATGGTGGAGATGACTGAATCGGCAGCGATTTTGAATGGCGCGACCGAACATTCGCTGGTATTGATGGATGAAGTCGGTCGCGGCACATCGACTTTCGATGGCTTAGCGCTGGCGTTTGCGATTGCCAAGCATTTAATCGAAAACAGCCGTAGCTTCACCCTGTTTGCCACCCATTATTTTGAATTGACCCAATTGCCAGACACACATCCGACTGCAGCCAATGTGCATTTATCCGCCATCGAGCACAAGGAAAGCATCGTGTTTTTGCATGCAGTACAAACCGGTCCTGCATCACAAAGCTATGGTTTACAAGTCGCACAATTAGCTGGTGTACCACAAACCGTGATTCGTACCGCACGCAAACATTTGGCTTTATTGGAAGCCCATTCCATCCAAGCAACGCCACAATTGGATTTGTTTGCATCAGTTCAACATGAATTACCTGATGTAGATGAGGATGAAAACGACAATAACGAAGACAAAGCAAATGCGATTAATGCACTGCTGGTCGCACTGGAGGAACTTGATCCAGACGAATTAACGCCGCGTGAGGCATTGGATGCGTTGTATCAATTAAAAAATCGTCACTCGTCGTTCCCGCGGTCTTAGGCGAGAATCCAGTGACTTTTTCTTTATGGTTGCATTCACTACGTAAGACGCTGAGTTCCCGCCTAAGACCGCGGGAACGACGGGTGGCGAGGTCGAAGTTAATCAAAAATATGGCATAAATAATTATCAACATAAAAACCATGCAAGATAAATTACAAAAATTCATGTTTGAACACGCCGCTATCCGTGGCGAACTGGTAGAAATTTCTGAGGCCTGGCAACAAGTCCAAGCACGCTACGATTATCCCGATGCGGTCAAAAAATTATTAGGCGAAATGCTGGCGGCAACGGCGCTGTTATCCGCCAATTTGAAATTCAACGGCACGCTCATCATGCAAATCCATGGCGATGGGCCGGTACGCCTACTGGTAGTAGAATGCGACGCTGCATTACAGTTGCGCGCCACCGCCAAATTGGCACCAAATGTGACCATTGCCCCTGATGCCAGCTTGTCCGAGTTGGTACACGCGCATGGCAATGGCCGCTTCATCATGACGCTGGCACCAAAAAATCCTTTGCCTGGTCAACAGGTTTATCAAGGCATAGTACCGTTGGATGGTGACAATATTGCCAGCGTGATTGAGTATTACATGTTGCACTCCGAACAACTGGATACTAAATTGTGGCTGGCGGCAGATCAGAATGTATCGCGTGGTTTATTGCTACAAAAACTGCCGCAAGCACAGCACGACAACCCATCTTCATCTTCAGAACAAGATGAAAATTTAAGCCAAGAGGACAATGAGGATCCGCTGGAAACGTGGAACCGCAGCGTCATGCTCGCTTCCACGTTGAAATATGAAGAGTTATTAGCGACCGACATCCAACATTTGATGCACAACTTATTTTGGGAAGAAACGATCAGAGTCTTTGAAGCACAACACCCCAATTTTCATTGTTCTTGTAACCGTGAAAAAGTCAGTAATATGCTGAAAATGCTAGGCCAAACTGAAATTGAAGCAGGATTAGCAGAACAAAAAACGCTAGATATCGCCTGTGACTTTTGCGGCTTACATTACAGCTTCGACAAAATCGACTGTGCGCAATTATTTTTAGATGAGACTGAAGTGGATGTCATCACGGATACAAACCACAGCAAGCATTGATCACTTCAGTTGTATTAAGTTATAAAACGCGCTTGTTTTGCACTTATTTTGTATCACTGCATTCCATTTTTAGTCCAAATAAGTTACTCTAAAGAAACATCGTTAAGATTCACAATATCCATAACATCAATGAATCAATAACATCAATAATGTCAAGGGGAAATGAAAATGCATAAAAATAACAAACCAATAAAATTAATAAGTTTGCATTGTTTTTTGGCAATATTGAGTGCCAGTGGTGCTGTTCAAGCTGCGTGTAATGATCTTGCTGTTTATCCAAGTATCAAGATCAATTGGTCTGACTGCGATAAAACATCCGCACCTTTAAGCAACGCCTATCTTTTTATGGCAAACCTTAGCAATGCAAAATTTAATAAGGCCAATCTCAGTGGTGCTCAGATTGGCCTTGCCAATGTAAGTGGAGCAGATTTTACCGATGCCAACTTAAGCAACACTTCATTTTACGGAGTTGATTTGACTAAGGTAGGTAAAATGAATACACATGGCACATTTGACCGAACAAATTTCTATAATGCAAATCTTTCAGGGATGGATTTTTCTGGTGCAACATTAGGTTTTTCCACGTTCACAAATGCCAATCTTTCAAGGGTCAATTTCAGCAAAGCCAATTTAAGTTATCAATGGGCCGCTGCCAACTTCAATAATGCCAACTTAACCGAAGCCAATTTAACCGAAGCCAATCTTTTCTGGGTCGATTTTACGGGTTCAAAATTCGTTCGAGCAAATCTCACTGGAGCCAATTTAAGTCGAGCCATACTAAACAAAGTCGATTTTACGGGTGCCAATC
>CAZMPS010000123.1:0-5718 GCA_964568305.1 uncultured Burkholderiaceae bacterium | reverse complement strand
GATATTAATGGATCAAATGCGTACGGAATTCATCACCTTCGCTACTTTCGTCATCTTCATCATCCATGTCATCATGAGCATGATGATGCCCATTTGGGCCATGCACATGCTCGTGCACGATTTCTTCATCGGTAGCAGCACGCACTTCTGTCACATTTAACAAAAAACGCAAGGCAATACCAGCAAGTGGATGATTACCATCCAACACCACCTTATCATCAGCAATATCAGTCACTGTAAAAATCAAAGCCTCTTCATCGCTATCGTCATCATCTGGCGTCCCTTCAAATTGCATACCAATCTCTAAAGGCGCAGGTAAACGATTACGTGGCTCGATTTTGACCAAACTAGGGTCATACTCACCAAACGCATCCTGAGGTTCAACTTGAATCATGGTTTCATAACCTGCTTCTTTGCCATCCAAAGCTTCTTCTATTTTTGGCAAGGTATTTTCATAGCCACCATGTAAATAAACCATGGGCTCGCGCCCATCTTCAATCAGATTGCCTTGCGCATCTGATAGCTTGTATTTCACGGTCACCACCGTATTTTTAGCAATTTTCATAGTGAATTCTTTCATTTAATATACAAACAACATAGCGGCAATTATACTCATATGATTGAAACTAGTCAGTTTCAAACAACAGCAAGCACAAGCAAATATCTGCAAACATTAACGTGCCCCCTCATCCCCCTACCTTTATTTGATCATTGATGAAAAATTTATCCATTCTGGGCGAACTCAGTCACGCAGAATTTATGCGTGATTATTGGCAAAAAAAACCTTTATTAATTCGCCAAGCCATTCCCAATTTCACACCTTTGGTCAGCCGTCCATCTTTGTTTGAATTAGCCAGCAAAAACGATGTCGATGCGCGCCTCATCACACATGAAAAACAACAATGGGATATGCAACATGGCCCCTTCAACACTTTGCCTGCCATCACCCAAAAAGGCTGGACGCTGTTAGTACAAGGCGTCAATTTGCAAGATGAATCCGTCGACGCCCTACTTCGCCAATTTCGCTTTATTTCCGATACGCGGCTTGATGATTTAATGATTAGTTACGCCACAGACACAGGTGGTGTAGGACCACATTTTGATTCGTATGATGTTTTTTTACTACAAGCACATGGACAACGACGTTGGCGAATTAGTGCGCAAAAAGATTTAACCTTGGTACCAGATTTGCCCCTGAAAATTTTAAATAATTTTCAGGTAGAAGAAGAATTTATTCTAGAACCAGGCGACATGCTCTATCTGCCTCCACATTACGCCCATGATGGTGTTGCCGTAGGAGAATGCATGACTTACTCAATAGGATTTCGCATGCCTTCTTATCAAGAGTTGGGAGATGCATTTTTACAATTTATGGCTGATTCAATTGATTTGCCAGGGCGCTATACCGATCCTGAACGCAAACCAACCAAATATCCAGCCAAAATTGACAACTCCATGATTTCTCATATTTCAACAGAATTAAATAAAGTGAAATTCACAAAAGATGACATCACTATTTTTCTGGGTGAATATTTATCAGAGCCCGCCCACAGCGTCGTTTTCCGGACAACAGAAAAAGCATTAACGCCTTTTTCTTTCGAAAAAGCAGCGCGTAAACAAGGAGTTATGTTATCCATCAAATCAAGAATGTTGTATTGCGGGGAACATTTATTTATAAACGGTATCTCATTCGCAATGGACGATAGCGATAAAACGATACTCACAATATTGGCCGATACGAGAAAGCTTAACAGTACCACCTTGGTGAAAGCATCCACCGATGTATGGGAAGCTTTGTATACGTGGTACCAAGACGGGTGGCTTACGCTAAATTAACAAAACCTCATTAAAAAATTAAAAAATAACAACAAAAATCAATATTTGTGGTAATTCTGCAATGCCCCACAAAAAAATATCATCGTTTCTATTGCGTGGAACAAAAAATCGCTATAATCGCGGGCTAGGAATATTTCGTTGTTTGGAAAGCACCATTTTTCAGAAAACTTCGGAAGCAACCTATAGAGCGATAATTACCGGTAATTATTCATCGAAAAATTTTGTCTATTTGTTTTTTAATTAAGGGAACACCATGAAAAAATCTCTGTTGATCATCTCCTTGTTGGCGATCTCTTTAGCTGCTTGCAGCAAAAAAGAAGAAGCACCAGCTCCTGCACCAGCTCCTGCTGCTGAAGCATCCGCACCTGCAGCAGCACCAGCTGCTCCAGCTATCCCAGGCGCATCAGCTTCCGCTGAAGCTCCTGCTGCTATGGCACCTGCCGCATCCGCAGACGCTGCTGCACCAGCTGCATCCGCATCAGCTTCCGCTGCTGGCGCATCTGCAGACGCTGCTAAAGCTGCATCTGCAAAATCCAAGTAATCAACAGATTCCTTGAAAAAAGCCGACCTTCAGGTCGGCTTTTTTTTGCTCAGCGTTATTTTAGCTGCTCATTTAACAAGAATAAAATCTTCTCGACATTCGACGACGACTCAATTTTCCCTGCACCGTTAAGCACAGTAATTTTAGTCATAGCATTAGTTACATCACTAACGCTATTCACATTATTTTTCTTAACCAAAACACGATAGCGTTGCGCTGCTTTCATTTTGTCATTAGAAGAATCGCCCGAAAACAATTTAGAAAAGAAACCCTTCTCACTCGCTGCTTTGGCTTTTGCATCGTCTTCTTGCGCAACATAGCGAACAAAATAAACACCTTGAGCCCGATCACGATCCTCTACAGTAAAACCAGCACGGTCCAAAGCCAAACCAACACGGCGCCATGCGCGCTCAAAATCTTCATCGACACTTACATAACTACCATTAGCATCTTTGATCAATTTTGCACGCTCTGGTTGAGGAATAGCCTGAGCAACGGCACTCTTAGCACGCTCACCATCTGTACCTAAACGTATCATCAGGCGAGATAAAAATTCAGCCTCCAACTGTGGATCAGTAGGACGTGCTGTCCACGTGGAAGTTTCTTTATTAGATCCAATCAATACCTCTTCGGCACCACGATGACTAATATAAATTTCAGTTGCGCCATCGCCAGTCGATTCTAAGCGAGTACGGAACTTATCGCGCTCACCAGTAGAATAAAGTGAATCAACTATTTTTCCCAAAGTCTTACGTAGCAAATCTTGAGGAATTTTTGCACGATTTTCAGCCCAATCAGTTTCCATCACACCAGTCGCAAAAGATTCTGTACTAATCACGAAACCAGAATCCTGCCAAAAATCCTTAATCTGCGGCCACAATACTTCTGGTGACTTCTTCACCACTAACCAACGTTGATTTCCTTCTCGCTCAACACGAATGACATCCGAGTCCTTAGTTTTGGCATGCGCAACCACTGCTGGTGCGACAAGAACTGCTCCAGCACGCTCACCTTGCTGTACACCATAAGCAGAAGCATTCACCACCCCATTATTCACAACAGGCAAAGTGTAACGACTTTCCCGTTGCAACTGTGTTAAATCTGGCGGGACTTCTAACGATACCGTTGATTTAGCCGCACTTTTGTAATCCAAACGATTGGATTCCAATGTTGAGGTAATTGAACCACAGCCAGTCAAACTAAGCAGTACCGCACTTAACATGGCACTGTGTTGCAAAACGCGCTGCTTTGTTTTTGACTGATGAATGTCAAAACTTTTACCAATAATCATATTATTTAGGCTTGAGATAAAAAACTAAATTAAAACTAAATTAAAAATCACAATAAACCAGATTCCAATAAAGAGGCACGAACAACAGCCTGGTTCTCTGCAGCCAATGTCAATAACGGCAGACGCAAACCGGACTCAATCAAACCCATTTCCAGCATCGCCCATTTCACAGGCACAGGATTCGCCTCTACGAACAGGTTTTGATGTAATGGAAAAAGCCGATTATTGATTTCAATTGCTTTAGCAATATCACCATTCATTGCAGCTGAACACATCTCATGCATAGCACGCGGAGCAACGTTAGCGGTTACTGAAATATTTCCTTTGGCACCACAAAACATCAACGCCATTGCGGTCGCATCATCCCCAGAATAAACAGCAAACGTGCTAGGAGCCAAGCGTATTAAATCAATTCCACGCGCCACGTTACCCGTTGCATCTTTCACACCAACAATCCCAGGGATTTGTGCCAAACGCAGAATGGTTTCATTCGACATATCAGCAACTGTACGCCCTGGCACGTTGTAAAGAATGATGGGCAAATCAACCTTTTCCGCAATCGTTCTAAAATGCCTATACATTCCCTCCTGAGCTGGACGGTTGTAATATGGAACCACCAGCAAAGACGCATCTGCTCCCACCTCTTTAGCATATTGCGTTAACTCAATAGTTTCCGAAGTGGAATTACCACCAGTACCCGCGATAACAGGAATACGCTTATTCGCATGCTCAACCGCAGCCTTAATCAATGCACAATGCTCATCAACACTCACCGTCGGAGATTCGCCAGTCGTACCAACAACCACAATACTATCGGTGCCCTCAGAAACATGCCAATCGATAAGACGATGCAACGCGGGAAAATCCAAACTGCCATCCGCCCGCATAGGAGTGACGATTGCTACTATGCTGCCCTTGATCATAGTCATTTAATTAGTAATTAAGAATTAGTGGAGAAACAAAAAACAAATTTAAATAAATTTAATAATCTATTAGCTATACGACAAACCCATTACTTCACGCACATCTCGCATAGTTTCCTGCGCCAATTTGCGCGCTTTATCGCAGCCATCCGCCACAATCGCACGCACCAAAGATGGATCATCCAGGTATTTTTGCGCTCGTTCATGCATAGGTTCTTGCTCTCTGAGTACACCATCAGCAACAATTTGTTTACACTCGATACAACCTATACCAGCAGATTTACATCCTTTAGTTACCCATTCTTTCTTGCTCTCATCAGAGTAAATTAAATGTAACTGCCATACAGGACATTTTTCTGGATCACCAGGATCGGTACGATGTACACGCGCAGGATCTGTCAACATGGTGCGGATTTTTTTGGTGACGACATCCTTACTCTCACGCAATGCAATCGTATTTCCGTAACTTTTTGACATTTTCCTCCCATCCAAACCAGGCAGCCGTGAAGCAACCGTCAAACGTACGTGCGGCTCAACGAGGATCAGTTTTCGACATCCTTCAAGATAGCCAAACAAACGTTCACGATCAATCATCGATAGATTTTGCGCATCATCCAGCATCGCCTTAGCTTGCTCCAAAGCATCTGCCTTTCCATCTTGTTGAAATTCAACACGCAACTCATTGTAAATTTTAGCGCGTTTGCTACCGAGCTTTTTCACAGCCTCTTGTGCTTTTTCTTCAAAGTCTTTTTCTTTGCCATAAATATGATTAAAACGACGCGCCAACTCACGCATCATTTCCACATGAGGCACCTGATCTGCACCAACTGGGACTTGGCTAGCACGATAAATCAACACGTCAGCAGCCTGCAACAAAGGGTAACCAAGAAAACCATATGTCGCCAAATCTTTATTCGATAATTGCTCAATTTGATCTTTATAAGTTGGCACGCGTTCCAACCACCCCAATGGGGTTGCCATGGACAACAACAAATGCAATTCAGCGTGCTCTGGCACCTTAGACTGAATGAACAAAGTCGACTGCGACGGATCAATACCCGCCGCCAACCAATCAACCAGCATATCCCAAGTACTCGCCTCAATGATGCTAAGATCATCATAATGCG
>CAZMPS010000122.1:0-5750 GCA_964568305.1 uncultured Burkholderiaceae bacterium | reverse complement strand
AACCGTGGACGCCGCGTCAGCTGAAGCGCCAATTGACACTTCCATTGACTCCTCAATTGGAACACCGTCAACTGTTACCCCTCAATCGACTCAAGTCATAGCAGTGACCAATTTGCCAAAAGTTGACTCACCAAAGGTTGAGTCCATTAACACTGTAGAAAACACTGCCACAATTGAGGCCATTCATACCCCAGAAGTTGAAGAGAAAGTAAAAACAGTAAATGCATCAAGCACGACAAATGCACTAGTCGATGCAACTTTGCCTGATTTGTCAAATATTTTGAATGCAGCTGGCTTGACTATGGCCACAACAGATCCTCAAAAACTGCTAGCAGCACAAGAAGCAGCAAAAAGCATCATGGCGCCTGTCCGTGTACCACGCCAACGAAAACCAGCGATTCAGCCATCAACCGAACCGCTGATTCAGGTCAATACGACAAACCGCGAATGACGTATAACGACAAGGTAATTTAAAAATTACTTTTTAGTATTTTTTAGCATTTCTTAGTATTTGTATTGATAAACCCCGTGTTCCGGAATGCCGGGAAGCGGGGTTTTTATTTTCCAAAAAAGAAAACATTTCAATAAGATTCATAATAATTTATTCACTTTTTCATATTTACATTGTTAATATTATTAGCAATAATGACAATAACAAATACAAGAAAGTAAATATTAAAAACAAACACAATACGCTGGTCTCAACAACCGTCCATTTATCTGCTTATTATTAAATAACAATATGATACGCATCCTCATTGCTGACGATCACACGATTATGCGCGAAGGCTTAAAACGCATACTAGATAACATAGAAGACATTAAGGTGGTTGCTGAGGCAAGAGATGGTTTTGAAACACTGGCAAAAATCAGAAAAGAGAACTTTGATTTACTTCTATTAGATTTATCTATGCCTGGCGGCCGTAGTGGCACCGATTTGATTCGGCAAATCAAGCAAGAAGTTCCCAAACTCCCCATCCTTATCCTCACCATGCACGATGAAGAGCAATATGCATTGAGATCAATACGTGCGGGCGCTCAGGGATACCTAACAAAAGAGAGTGCAGGCGAACAATTAATCACTGCGATTAGAAAAGTAGCATCTGGTCGTCCCTACATCAGCATGGAAGTTGCAGAACAATTAGCGCTTAATCTTTCAGCACATCATGAGAATTTTCCCCATCAATTATTATCCAACCGTGAATTTGAAGTATTTTCACTTCTCGTCAGTGGGCAAACCATAACAAATATTGCCAAAATGTTACACCTAAGTGTCAAGACCATCAGCACACACAAGACGCGCATCTTGCAGAAAATGCACATGAATTCAATATGTGACATGGTGCAATATGCCATCACACATCACATCCTCGATCCTCTTTGAGAATCACGGCCATAATCAATATCGTTAACTTCAACCAATCCAAAGTAATTTCGATCAAATCAGCAAGTAATCAGATCAATCTTTTTACATTTAATGACTTGAAGCAATCTTTGATGCATAATCGTAAGATTATGTTAATTTTTAACTCATTCTACTTAATCTGCCTAACACGCTTGATGCGCCTAATCTGGAATGTTCAAGAAAGCATACAATAAACTTCGATCGATTTTCAGATCGTCCATTTACAGCGCTTTGTTATTGGTAATTATTAGTGCTCTTGTTATTCCCGCGATATCAGTTCCCTTTTTGTCAATCAACTTACAAAAATTAGGAACAGCAGCGTTTTATGAAAAACAACTACCTCATCTTTTCATATTGACCGCTCAAATAAGTGCAGTTCTCGTATTTGTTATTTTATTCATCAAATCAAGATTACTTAAACCTATAAGCAAATTAATGCGTTTTACCGATCGACTTGCGCTCGGAA
Source organism: uncultured Burkholderiaceae bacterium (assembly GCA_964568305.1). Taxonomy (GTDB): domain Bacteria; phylum Pseudomonadota; class Gammaproteobacteria; order Burkholderiales; family Burkholderiaceae_D; genus JAGKXB01. The sequence continues at coordinate 3,879 of CAZMPS010000122.1, read as the reverse complement.
ATTTTGATACACAACTCGGTTATTTACAGCAGGATGAACTAGGCCATTTAGGATCGAAACTTGAACAAATGCGTCTTGCAATTAAACATTTACTCGACGAGAGTGTCCAACGTGAAGAGCGCTTTCGCACCATCGCAATACAAGTTTCAGATGCTGTTTTTCGCCGCAAACCTGATAATACGGTGGAATTTGTCAGTGGTGCTATTGAGGCCATTTCTGGATATAAAAGTATTGCCAATACACAAGAAGGTGCACAAGCCTGGCACAACATTGTGCATCCAATCGATCGTGAACGTATCCAAACACAAATTGCAGATGCAATGGCTGAGCGTAAGTCATATCAGGTGGAATATCGCATTCAACATGTAAATGGCAGTGAACGCTGGGTCAGCGAAAATGGGCAGGCACAATACCATGCTGATGGCACACTGCAATGGATAGACGGCATCATCACCGATATCAGCAAGCGTAAGCAGATGGAAGAAAAGTTACGGCTGGCAACCAAAGTATTTGACAATATTAGCGATGGCGTCATTTTCACCGACGCAAACGGCCACATCATTGTCGTCAACACTGCATTTTCCACAATTACAGGCTATTCCGAAAATGATGCGATTGGACGTACTTTAGCGATGCTTAATTCAGCAAGGCAGCATCCTTTTTTCCATGAAACATTGTGGTCAGAATTGATGGCGACCGGTTCCTGGCATGGCGAAATCTGGAATCAGCGCAAAAATGGGGAACCTTATTTGACATGGCTAACTATAAATGCCGTGCGCGATACAACCGGCTTATGCACGCACTATGTTGGCATTTTTAGCGATATTACTTTAATCAGAGAATCTCAAAATAAGCTCGACCACTTGGCGCATCACGATCCGTTGACTGGTTTGCCAAACAGATTGTTATTCAATGACAGATTGGCGCAGGCAATTTTACGCTTTCACCGCAACGAACAACAATTGGCGGTGCTGTTTATTGATCTTGATCGTTTTAAGAATATTAATGACACCTTAGGTCATCATGTCGGTGACGAGCTGCTCAAACAAATCGCCTACACTTTGGCTGCCGCAGTGCGTGATGGTGATACTTTGGCTCGGCTTGGCGGAGATGAATTCATCATTATTCTAGAAGATATTGATGGCTTGTACGGTGCCGGTATGGTGGCCGAAAAGATCATCGCCGTATTCGAACAACCATTCATCGTTGCCGACCACGAGCTTTTCCTGACCTGCAGCATCGGTATTAGCCTCTGCCCTACCGATGGAACCGACATCAACATGTTGATCAGAAATGCCGACGTGGCCATGTATCAAGCCAAAGCACATGGCCGAAATGCCTATCGCTTTTATGCCCCTGAGATGGCGTGTGAAGGTGTGGAGCGTCTTCGTCTGGATAGTTTATTACGACGCTCGATTGATAATAATGAAATCTTCTTGAACTTTCAGCCTCAAGTCGACATTGAATCTGGTGAATTAATTGGCGTTGAAGCACTAGCACGCTGGAATCACCCTGAATTAGGTTTGGTACCACCAATCAGATTTATTCCACTGGCAGAAGATTCTGGCTATATCAATCAACTCGGAAAATGGGTCCTGTGGGAATCTTGCCGCCAAATGATACGTTGGCAAAAAGTTGGCTTATATGTCCCGAAAATTGCTGTCAACCTATCCGTCAAACAATTTGAGCGCGGCAGCATTGTTAATGTTGTCTCAGAAATCCTCCAAGAAACCGGTCTTGATCCATCGCGTTTGCAATTAGAAGTCACAGAATCTGTGATCATGAATAATGCGGATGGTTTCGCCTTTATTAACGATTTGCACGCGATTGGCGTTGGATTAGCAATTGATGATTTTGGCACTGGCTATTCATCGTTGGCATACTTAAAACAATTACCCGTACAAACCTTAAAAATAGATCGATCTTTTATTAAAGATATTTCCACCGATCCTAACGATGAAGCAATTGCAATTGCGATTATTCAACTAGGAAAAAGTTTGAACTTGACGGTGATTGCCGAAGGCGTGGAAACGCAGGAACAAGCTGGCTTCCTATTAAAACAAGGCTGTAATTTTGCGCAAGGTTATTTCTATAGCCACCCAGTCTTGCCAGACGATTTATACGCACGCTGGAAACATGCTGCCAATCAAGACAAATCTGAGACTGTGTTTTTTAATAACGCACGCAAATTGTAAGATTTCTGACCAACCTTTTCTTCTGCTACAACGTTAACGTTTGCCTGCGTTTGCTGTATTTTCTCTACTTGCGCCACTAACAAGCGTTCGGCCAAACCATGATCGGGCTGTACCGCACCAAAAAATGCCACAGTACTACCGCGCTGAATCAGCAGCGTGGGAAAATTTTCAACATCCATTTCCCCTACGATATCAGCCTGATCTTCGATATCTACCCACACAAAATACTTATCAGGATGACGCGCCGCCCACGCATCAAAGCCAGGTCGATACTCAGTACAAGTACCACACCACGCGGCACATAAACACGCAATGACCCAAGTCTCATCCGTCCATGATTGAGACAACAGATCTCTGTTTTGTTGATTCAAAGTCAAACTAGGCATGAAAACCTTAAAAAACAATCCGTAATTAAATCTGTGATTTTGTAAACTGGTAAATTGGGAATTTTGCAATCGTATAATGAAAAGTATAATACGCGCCTTGCCTACTATACCTACCATACTCGCCATTGAAACCTCGTCGGAACTAGCGTCTGCCGCTTTATTATACGGTGACCACGTCATCACACGCGAATCATCCGGAGTACAAACCCACTCGCAGACCATTTTGCCCATGATACAAAGTTTGCTTGAAGAGGTGGGGATTGGATTGGCACAATGCGATGCGATTGCTTTTGGTTCTGGACCTGGTTCTTTTACAGGCGTACGTACTGCCTGCGGTATTGCACAAGGCCTGGCGTTTGGCACCAACTTACCACTCATTCCGGTCATTACTCTGGCTGCGATGGCGCAAGCATGTTTGTCGACTCAAGAGCAACAAACAATCGATGCAATCGATGCAATTGATGTATTCACCATCCTTGATGCACGAATGAATGAGGTATATTGGGCACAATATCGTTATATCAAAAACAATAATAAGACTAATGAAGAATGGCAAATAATCGTTGAACCTACTTTGTCCACAGCAACAGGATTAGTGTCATTTATATCATCTATATCGTTAAATAATTTAGATAACTCCGATTCGCCTACCTCCAACAAAATCATCGCTTGTGGTAATGGGCTAATTGCTTATGCGTCCGTTCTTGATGAAAGTAAATTCAGCGAATTAAACAAACTAAACAAATTAAAAACTCAAGTGCAAAAAAACATCATGCCACATGCAAAAGAGGTTGGCTTGCTAGCACGACAAGCTTTTCTCCGTGGCGAAATTATGGTGGCGCATGAAGCACAACCGTTTTATTTACGTAACAAAATTGCTTTAACCACCGCTGAACGCGAACGCAAATGGCAAACGGCTACATGAGCGAAGCGCCAAATAATCGAAGCATTTCCGCATGGGACGCCATCCTTCTCACCCCCATGCAAGCCTGTGATATCGATGAAGTGATGGCGATTGAAAATCACGTTTATCCTTACCCATGGACGCGCGGCAATTTTCTGGATGCGCTATCGCATAATTACGAAGCATGGCTAGTACGAGCAACTCTACCAACGACATCAACAACGCCCAATGATTTGCTGGGATATTTTGTGACCATGCGCATCCTAAACGAAGTTCATTTACTAAACATTGCTGTACGCCATGATTTACATGGACAAGGCCTAGGTCGCATATTGCTTAATAGAATTATTACTTTACTTAGCGATCAAGGTATGGAATCAATTTTGCTAGAGGT
>CAZMPS010000121.1:0-5777 GCA_964568305.1 uncultured Burkholderiaceae bacterium | reverse complement strand
CCTTTGGAGTCATTGAACCACTTAACTGTACCTGTTGCCATAAAAGGCATCTTTCAAAAAAAACTAATCACACGAGCCATAAAAGCAAGAAGAGCTACATTGCCTTCTCCTCAGTTTGCTCACTTCATATCAATAAGCACCGAAAAATAACCTATTAATACTCAGCATTGTTCGCGGAATAATCATAAAAGTCAAGCTATTTTTTGTGTTGCGTTACGTTCACCTCTTTTCTTATGAGGCATTTTAAGGTTATTACTACGGTCATACTGTTATTGCTATGAGTTGCTTTGATTGTTAGAAACGTTAAAATGAAGTCATGGTTAAAGAAAATGGGCATGTCATCGAGCGTAGTGAGATCGGGTTACAGCGGGAAAGGCTGAGGCCGCCGCCTATGTATAAAGTGTTATTGCTGAATGATGATTACACTCCGATGGAGTTTGTTATCGAAATTCTTCAAGAATGTTTTTATAAAGATAAAGAGACTGCCACGCGAATTATGTTGACTGTGCATCATGAGGGAAAAGGTGTCTGTGGCATTTTCCCTAGAGATATCGCTTCTACGAGAGTGAAAATTGTATTAAACCGCGCGAGAAAAGCAGGGCATCCTTTGCGATGCGTGATGGAGGAAGCATGATTGCACAAGAATTAGAGGTGAGTTTGCATCTGGCGTTTGTGGAGGCTAGACAGGCCAGACATGAGTTCATTACGGTTGAACATTTGTTGCTTGCGCTTTTGGATAATCCGTCTGCAGCTGAAGTTTTGCGCGCTTGCGCGGCGAACATTGATGACTTACGTAAAACGCTGACACATTTTGTCGATGATCATGCACCTATTGTGCCAGGTACTAATGAAGTGGATACTCAGCCGACGCTGGGTTTTCAGCGCGTGATTCAGCGCGCTATTATGCATGTGCAATCGGCTTCAAATGCTAAGAAAGAAGTGACAGGTGCGAATGTATTGGTTGCCATTTTTGGCGAAAAAGATTCACATGCTGTGTATTACCTGCATCAGCAGGGCGTCACACGCCTGGACGTGGTGAATTTTATTTCCCATGGAGTTCGTAAAGATCACACGCCTGATGGTCAGAAAGCAGCGGAAGGTGCTGAGGAGGGCCATTCTAATGGCAATCAATCGAAAGAAAGTCCGCTTGAGCAATTTACCCAAAATCTGAATAAGCTCGCTATAGAAGGAAAAATCGATCCGTTGATTGGTCGTGAAGTAGAAGTTGATCGTGTGATCCAAATTCTTTGCCGCCGGCGTAAGAATAATCCTTTGTTGGTTGGAGAGGCCGGCGTTGGTAAAACAGCGATTGCCGAGGGTCTTGCTTGGTGCATTACACAAAATTCGGTGCCTGAAATTTTACAAAATGCCGTGGTTTACGCTTTGGATATGGGTGCGCTTTTGGCTGGAACGAAGTATAGAGGCGATTTTGAACAGCGCCTCAAGTCGGTGTTGAAACAATTGAAAGAGCATCCAAACGGTATTTTGTTTGTGGATGAAATTCATACCATTATTGGTGCCGGTTCTGCATCAGGTGGCACGCTGGATGCTAGTAATTTGTTGAAACCGGCTTTGTCTAGCGGTCAACTGAAATGTATTGGGGCAACAACTTACACTGAATTTCGTGGTGTATTTGAGAAGGATCATGCGTTGGCACGTCGCTTTCAAAAAGTGGACGTCAATGAGCCAACGGTAGAACAAACGGTGCAAATTTTGCGTGGCTTAAAATCACGTTTTGAAGAACACCACAATGTTAAGTACTCCGCTTCAGCATTGACTGCGGCAGCGGAATTGGCTGCACGTTTTATTAATGATAGACATTTGCCTGATAAGGCTATTGATGTCATTGATGAGGCTGGTGCCGCACAGCGTGTTTTGCCTAAATCTAAACAAAAGAAAACGATAGGCAAAGCAGAAATTGAGGAAATTATTGCCAAGATCGCTCGCATTCCAGCTCAAACTGTCAATCAGGATGATAGAAGTAAATTACAAACTATAGAACGTGATTTAAAGAATGTGGTCTTTGGTCAGGATCACGCACTGGAAGCGCTGGCTTCGTCGATCAAGATGGCGCGAGCTGGTTTGGGCAAGATGGACAAGCCGATTGGTTCGTTTCTTTTTTCTGGTCCGACTGGAGTGGGAAAAACAGAGGCAGCCAAACAGTTGGCGTTCATTCTTGGTGTTGAGTTAATCCGTTTTGATATGTCAGAGTACATGGAGCGCCATGCCGTCAGTCGTTTGATTGGTGCGCCGCCTGGTTATGTGGGTTTTGATCAGGGTGGTTTGTTAACGGAGGCAATTAATAAAAAGCCGCATGCCGTTTTGTTGTTGGATGAAATTGAAAAAGCACACACGGATATTTTCAATATTCTGTTGCAGGTGATGGATCATGGCACCTTGACCGATAACAATGGCCGTAAAGCAGATTTTCGTAACATTATTATCATCATGACCACGAATGCGGGGGCGGAAAGCCTGCAAAAGAGATCGATTGGTTTTACCGAGAAAAAACAGGCTGGCGATGAAATGGTGGATATCAATCGTATGTTTACGCCAGAATTTCGTAATCGCCTGGATGCCATCATCAGCTTTAAGGCCTTAGATGAAACCATTATTTTGCGTGTGGTGGATAAATTTTTGATGCAGCTTGAAGAGCAACTCCATGAGAAGAAAGTAGAGGCGATTTTCACAGAAGGTTTGCGTACCTATCTGGCGCAAAAAGGATTTGATCCGTTGATGGGCGCCCGCCCGATGGCACGTTTGATTCAAGATATGATACGTAAGGCGCTGGCAGACGAGTTGCTTTTTGGAAAATTGTCCGCTGGTGGGCATGTGACGGTTGGACTGGATGACAACAATCAGGTTGTGCTGGATTTTACGGAAGGAAGTTCTGTGTCGCTTGCACCTGGTGCGGCCTCTCCAATGCCAATTGAAGTGGAATAAAAACGATTTTAAATTTCAAGGTAAAAGCGGTTGCTGATTCTTTTGTTTTTCTTGAATTTCAGCAATCGCTTTTTCTATTGCTACCAAGCGATGTGAAATTGCTGGATGGATAGCGGTGTGGCTGTCTAATAAAACAGCTGGATATTGCTTTGCCAGTCTTTGCCAGAAATATTTTGCTTGGTCAATTTTATAGTCAGCTCGTGCCAGCAAATATAAAGATAGCCGATCCGCTTCTATGTCGTATTCTTTTGGTGTTGCTGTTATACGACTGGTATCTGTTAAAACATTTGTGTTAGAAGAGGGCTGGTTTAGCTTATCCATGATGTTAGCTACAGTTTCCGTCCTGCGTAGTTTGGTTGGATGGCTGAGGATGTTATGTGCCATTTCCTTGGCGATAACATATGCCAGTTCTTCATTGGAATTCACAAAATTCATCATGCCCCGTGTGACCATTAAACGACGGTCATCGGCATAAGAATTCACCAGATCGGTGTTGCCCAACAGAATTCTGATACCGCAAGCCCGTGTTAATGGAACGTTGAAAAGAAGATTGGCGTCATTTCGCATGACGGTCAGTTTGATGCTGGAACGTGTGTTGGAGACTAGTGCTGCCAGGATCGTCGCAGCTTCACTTTCTGCATTCGGTCCTTGAGGCATCATGATGTCTTCTGCTGCAATCAATGTGTCGCCGGGACGGATTCCTACTTGTGCTGCACCACCGTTGGTGAGTGTGCTAACCACTTTTAATTGCTCATTTAAATGCAAGTTTTTTTGCGCCACATCTGCAAATTGTGGTGAGTAGGAATATTTTGTTTTTGCCGTGATGCCGATGAGATTGCGGCTCAAATTTGGGCATAAATCCGCATTGTTGACCAAAAGAGGTGCGGCAACGCTGTCTAAGCGCTCTTTGAGTTTAACGAGCTTTTCCAGTGCTTCACTATCTGCAGTATTGGGTGATGATTTGACTGATGTCGGTAATGTGAGTTGGGGTGTGATGGCTAAAGAAAGCGCGGATTTTGTGGTGGATTTTGCTGCAGGTGAGGGCGTGGCACAAGAAGTAAGTAATAATGGTAAGGCCAAGCTGACGAGTAATACGTATATGGCCAATAAACGTGTTAGCAAACATGTTAGCAAGGGCGTTGTGATGCTAGTCATAATATTGCCGCTATTAACAGTGTTATGAATATGATTGCGAATATTGTTGTAAATATTGTAACTACGCATTCTGATAATTTTAGCTATTTCAATGACTTGATGAGCACACCCTTTAATTACGCAATTATATTATTAATTTGCTATGTAATGTTTTTTTTAACAACTTATTTGTGGCTTATTTTGCAACTTATTCAGTGGCTTCCTGTGCTGCCAAAACCAGCGTCAGCACGTTCACTTTTGTCAAAATCTTCGACGATGTTGAAACCAACTTGCAAAACTGGAACGATGACCAATTGCGCCAGGCGCTCTAATGGATTGAGCGTAAATGCAGTTTGGCTGCGATTCCACGTTGAAACCATGAGCTGTCCTTGGTAATCGGAGTCGATTAATCCAACCAGGTTCCCCAACACGATTCCATGTTTATGGCCCATGCCGCTGCGTGGCAGGATCATGGCGGCGTAGTTTGGATTGGCGATATGGATCGCTAGGCCAGTTGGCACCAATACGGTTTCTCCAGGTTGAATGGTGAGTGCTGTGTCAATACAAGCCCGCAAATCTAAACCTGCACTGCCTGGTGTGGCGTAAGTTGGGAGTTGTACGCGTGGGTCTAGGATTTTGACGTCTATAGTTTTCATAAGAAATAGGAAAAGAGAGTAAAGAAAGAGTAAAAAAAGAGTAAAGAATATCAAACACCACGCATTAAAGCCGTTTTGCAATTTCAGCGATTAACTGTCGCGCAAGATGTTGTTTACTAGCGTGCGGCAAGTCTGTATGGCCGTGTTCATCGAATAACACCAGGCTATTGTCATCCTGCCCAAAGGTTTGCGGCCCGAGATTACCAACTAAGAGTGGAATGCCTTTTTTGATGCGTTTTTCCGCGCCATATTGCAAAAGATTTTCAGATTCTGCGGCAAAGCCAACGCAATAAGGTGTGGAGGATAAGGCGGCAACGGAGGCCAGAATGTCTGGGTTTTGCTCAAATTGCAAAGCGCACATGTGATTGCCATCGACATGTTTCTTTAATTTTTGTGCGCTGACATTGCTGACATACCAATCTGCTACAGCGGCAACGGCGATGAAGACATCCTGTCCTGCGATATGCGACATCACGGCGTCATACATTTGGCGCCCGGTTTGGACAGAAATGACCTGCATGCCATACGGTATTGGTAAGGCCGTTGGACCAGACACCAGCGTAACGTGCGCCCCAGCTTGCTGTGCGGCACGGGCAACGGCGTAACCCATTTTGCCGGAAGAGAGATTGGTGATGCCACGTACTGGGTCGATGGCTTCAAAAGTCGGGCCGGCGGTGACTAACACATATTTGCCAGAGAGCGTTTTGGCTTGGAATAGTGCGATGACTTCTTCCAATAATTGTTCGGGTTCCAACATGCGGCCCATGCCAGTTTCCCCGCATGCTTGCACACCTGCATCAGGGCCCAGGATGGGGATTTGGTCCAACTGGAGTTGCGCAATATTGCGTTGCGTTGCTGGGTTGTTCCACATTTCGGCATTCATGGCGGGCGCGACTAAAAGCGGCAAATTGCCAGGTCGAGCCAGGCATAGCGTGGACAATAAATCGTCGCACACGCCATGCGCCAGTTTGAAAATAAAATCCGCCGAGCAAGGCGCAATCAACATTGCATCTGTATCGCGCGTCAAATCGATATGCGGCATGT
>CAZMPS010000120.1:0-5811 GCA_964568305.1 uncultured Burkholderiaceae bacterium | reverse complement strand
GGGTTGACGTGCATGTAAGGCGAATACTTTTAACACAGAAAATTCCCCAGTAGTAAGCGGGGTCGTCACACCATTTTTTTTCAAAGTTCTGGTAGCTAAATCGAGTACAAAATCACCAAACTCAAAAACATGTGGTTTTTCCGAAGGTGCACCGGGGATTTCATCTGGGCTTTTACGCCGTAACACAGCGCGAATACGTGCCACTAATTCACGTGGATTAAATGGCTTGGGTAGGTAATCATCCGCACCCATTTCCAAGCCAACAATACGATCCACATCCTCTCCTTTTGCCGTCAGCATGATAATAGGCGTTTGATCACCTGCACCTCGCAAACGACGGCAAATCGACAGACCATCTTCATCCGGCAACATTAAATCTAGTATCAAAACATCCATTCGTTCACGCAAACACCATTTATTCATCGCCTGCGCACTTTCAACCGCGACGACATTGAAGCCTTGTTCGGTCAAATAGCGACGCAGCAATTCGCGTAAACGGACATCATCATCTACCACCAAAATCTTGATTCGATGCGCTGGCAATAAGGAAAAATCGGTATCTGAATTCATATGCACATGATATAGCAATGCCAATTTACTCGCTGCAACATTCCTGCTTTAAAATTGTAATTTGCAAAGTGTATTTGTAACGTTTTATTACACGCTGCCTATAAACGCAACGATAAAAAACAACCATGATTATCAATAGCATTGCCTATCAAAAAGGCCGACGCCTGCAAGAAATACCAATCGAAGATATCAGCGACATCATCAAGCAAACAGACACCTTTATTTGGCTAGGTTTGTATGAACCAGATGAGGCAATGCTATCCAAAATCAAGGAAGAATTCGGTTTGCATGAACTCGCTATTGAAGATGCGCATAACGCCCATCAACGCCCCAAAATAGAAGCCTACGGTGACTCTCTATTTATTGTTTTAAAAACAGCACAATTAGCAAAATTGGCTGGATCAGAAGCAGAACACGTGGTGTATGGCGAAACGCATCTCTTTTTAGGCTCCAATTTTTTAATATCCATCCGGCATGGCACCTCCACCAAGTACACAAAAGTCCGGGAGCGCTGTGAGAAAATGCCAAAAATGCTTAGTAAAGGGCCAGGATTTGCTCTATATGCATTATTGGATTTTATCGTTGATCACTACCAACCTATTGTTAGACAATTTGAAAAAGAATTTGATGCAATAGAAGCAGATATTTTCAAAGGTCAATTTGACAAGCTGGTCATTTCGAGAGTCTATGACCTAAAACGTGAGCTGCTGGAATTACAAAATGCTGCCTTGCCCGTCAGCGATATTTGTAACGAATTAATGCGTTTTCATGAAGAAATTATCCCGAAAGAATTGCGCGTTTACTTGCGTGATATACAAGATCACGTAGCAAGACTCATCGGTGCATTGAATAATATGCGAGAAATGCTCACCACCGCGATGCAGGTCAACTTGGCCTTGGTAGGAGTGGGGCAAAATGAAATCGTCAAACAATTGGCTGGCTGGGGGGCCATTTTGGCAATCCCTACAATTATTTTCAGTTTATATGGGATGAATTTTAAATTTATGCCAGAGTTACAATCCGATTGGGGCTATCCCATAGTACTAGGCATCACCGGATTCAGCTGTTTTTTGTTACATAGAAAACTAAAACGGGCAGGCTGGATATAGGAAGCATATCCGCATGCCAGTTTTTCATTGTATAATTATAGGTTGCAGTTCATTCATCCAGGCAAGTGGTTGACAATCGGGTCGAGAAGCAAGTGGACCGACGAAGTGACAATGACAACTGGCTACCCAAACGTTATCGCTATTAAAAAGAGGCTCAAATGAAAGAAAATACACACCCAAATTATCGCGAAGTCGTATTCCATGACTTATCCTGCGATTTCAAATTCGTAACGCGCTCTACAGTTCAAACTAAAGAAACCATACAATTTGAGGGTAAAGAATATCCTTTGGTGAAGATTGAAGTCTCGTCTGAATCCCATCCTTTCTACACAGGTAAACACAAAATCGTCGATACCGCTGGTCGGGTTGAAAAATTCCGTCAAAAATTCGGCAGCGTCGGTTCAAAAACACAAGTATCCGCTTAATTTTTTAGATTACTCTGTACAAAAAAAGCAGCTACGGCTGCTTTTTTTATAACACGACATATAACGATATTCTCCCATGAGGCCTGTCCGTCTTCCCGCTTCCGCCACGCTAGCATTGCCACGCTGGGGATTGCTTTTGCTAGGCTTGTTGTACATCCTACCCGGCTTAATTGGTCGAGATCCGTGGAAAAATGATGATGCTGCCAGCTTCGGTATTATGTGGACCATGGCGCATGGCACGTTGCAAGACTGGCTATGGCCACACGTTGTAGGTTATCCAATGCCAGAAGAAGGCCCCCTGGCATTTTGGATAGGTGCACTTTGCATTAAATGTTTAGGTTGGTTGATGGGGGATGCGCAAGCGGCGCGAATTTCCAGCATTTTGTTTTTCTTAATTGGTGCTTTTTCAGTTTGGCACACTGCTTATTTATTGGGCCGTCGCACAGAAGCACAACCATACAAACTCGCTTTTGGCGGCCAACCAGAACCACGGGACTTTGGCCGCACGTTGGCTGACGGTGCTTTACTCATTTATCTCGGTTGCCTCGGTTTACTAGTGCATAGCCATGAAACCAGCGCAGAAGCATTACACGTTTCCTTACTAGCCTTTTTACTGTATCGATTAGTCAAATACATCGAATCCCCCACAACAGGCAAAGCTAGTATGGTCGGATTGGTAATCGGGTGCCTAGCCTTGACACGTGGTTGGGTGCTGCCATTTGCCCTGCTTGCGGCCCTATTCCCGCTCTTTTTATGGTTAAAATTGACCATACAGCGCACCGGCTTGCATTGCATTCTCATCATGGCAATTAGCATTGCTACGGTACAAATGTGGCTAGCAACTGCACACTTCCTGCAACCTCTTGGCAGCACACCTTTCGATCCCTGGATGCAATGGAATACGGAGCAAATTGCCCCTCCCAGCACGAACTCTATCCAATACTTCTTACGCTACGGCATCTGGTTTTTTTGGCCCGCTTGGCCGTTTGCGATGTGGGCGGTCTATGCCTGGCGCAGACAATGCACAGCTTTACATATTGCTTTACCGCTAACGATTAGCGTGACGCTTAGCCTATTAGCGATAATTAATCCAAATCAGGAAGAAAGTATTCTTTTGCCGCTATTACCCCCCCTAGCGATTCTGGCAGCATTTGGCCTCCCCACCATGAAGCGTGGTGCCATCAACGCGGTAGATTGGTTTTCTGTCATGACATTAACCACATGTGCTGCATTTATCTGGATAGGCTGGTTTGCAAAGCAAACTGGTTGGCCAGAAAAACTAGCCAGAAATGCCTTCAAACTCGCACCCGGCTTCAAACCAGAATTCAATTTAATCGCCGTATTAGTCGCCGCCTGCGCCAGCGCTGCTTGGATTTTTCTAGTGCATTGGCGCATTTCCCGTCATCCATCCGTCTTGTGGCGTGCCGTTGTTTTATCCAGCGGTGGCGTGATTTTGTGCTGGCTGTTGCTCACCACCTTGTGGTTGCCATGGATCAATTATGGCAAAAGCTATGCTGGTGTAGCACAACAAATCGCGGCCAAATTACCAACAAACAAGATCTGCATCGACACCAACATCGGCCCAGCACAAAGAGCCTCATTCGCCTATTTCGGGGCCCTGCAATTTGCCGAATTTCACCAAAAAACTTCTTGTAACTTCTTGCTATTGCAAGACAGCGTCAAACACAAACACGACGATGCGATTGCACCAGAATTTCAAAATCGTCAATGGCAATTGCTATGGTCAGGCCGCCGTCCGTCGGATCGGGATGAGCGGTTTCGGCTTTATGTGCGAAAAACTCCTGGATTAACACCTCAATAACTATCGATGCTTTGGGGCAAAAAATACGCCACCGTTGGTGGCGTTAGTGGAGTTAATCATTCAGATGAATGTTGAACGAATGCACATTCCCAGCCAACCTCACCCCCGCTTATCACACTCAATCAAAGCATAAGCTGAATGATTATGAATCGATTCAAAATTCTCTGCTTCCAATACATACGCAGCGATTTTTGAATCGGCATTTAACATCCCCGCCACATCGCGCACCAAATCTTCTACGAATTTTGGGTTGTCATACGCGCGTTCAGTCACGTATTTTTCATCTGGGCGTTTGAGCAAACCGTATAGTTCGCAAGATGCTTGGGCTTCGATTTTGGCGATAAGTTCGTCTATCAGCAAACTCTCGTCTGCCAACAGCATATTCACGGTGATGTGCGAGCGTTGATTGTGTGCACCGTAGGCGGAAATCTTTTTCGAGCATGGGCACAGGCTGGTGACCGGCACAACGACTTTTAGATGAATTTCAAGCTTGCCTTGTTTGATTTCACCGCAGAGGCCAATTTCATAATCCATCAAACTTTGCACGCCAGAAATGGGAGCTGTTTTGTTGATGAAATATGGCAGCGATAGTTCAACCCGGCCAGAGTCGGCTTCTAGCAAAGTGACCATTTTGCGTAGCAATGTGCTGAAAACAGAAATGTCCAACGGCGCACTGTCCTTGGCGCTGAGTTCTTCCAGCAAAGCGATAAAGCGCGACATGTGAGTGCCTTTTTGCTGCTCGGGTAAGTGCACGTACATATTCCAATGACCAACAGAAGCATGGACGCCGGTGGAAGTTTTGAGCATCACTGGATAACGCACACCCTTCACGCCAACGCGTTGGATCGCGATATGGCGGGTATCCGGCGTGCTTTGCACGTCAGGAATGGTGGAAACATTAGCATCGGCGTTACGTGGATTCATCTCAATATCTCGTATAAATGATTAAAACTTACAACTTAAGCTGCACACACAGCAGGGCTTTGCTTAAAACGCTGTTTGATCGAAGCGGCGATACCCGCACCATCCAAACCACATAACGCCAACAATTGCACCGCATCGCCGTGATCGATAAATTTGTCTGGCAAACCTAAAATCAAGAGCGGTTTGTTGATCCCTGCAGCAACCAACGCTTCAGCGACTGCAGCACCCGCTCCGCCCATCACACATCCTTCTTCCACCGTTACCAAAACATCATGGCTGGATGCGATGGTTTCTAACAACGCAATATCCAACGGTTTAATAAAACGCATATTCACCACAGTGGCATTCAACTCATCAGCAGCAACCAAGGATGGCGCCAACATAGTACCAAAACTCAAGATAGCAATTTCTTGCCCTTGACGTTTGATTTCACCTTTACCAAATGCGAGCGAAGTTAACTCTTTGCTGACAACCGCACCACAACCGGTGCCACGTGGATAACGCACCGCCGCTGGGCCAGAATGTTGGAAAGCCGTGGTCAACATTTGACGACATTCGTTTTCATCCGATGGCGCCATCAGCACCATATTGGGAATGCAGCGCAAATAAGCAATATCATAATTACCAGCATGGGTTGCGCCATCTGCTCCCACCAAACCAGCACGATCAAGGGCGAATGTCACATCCAGGTTTTGCAAAGCAACATCGTGGATCAACTGATCATAAGCACGTTGCAAGAAAGTCGAATAAATCGCCACCACTGGCTTTAACCCTTCGCACGCCATGCCAGCGGCAAAAGTCACGGCATGTTGTTCGGCAATGCCAACATCGTAATAACGTTCAGGAAACAATTGCTCAAAGCGTACCAAACCAGAACCTTCCCTCATCGCTGGCGTAATGCCAACCAAGCGCGAATCTTGCGCTGCCATATCGCATAACCAATCGCCAAATACCTGGGTGT
>CAZMPS010000119.1:0-5834 GCA_964568305.1 uncultured Burkholderiaceae bacterium | reverse complement strand
GTTATATACTTCATCACGATAAATAAACATAATCACATCTGCATCTTGCTCAATCGCACCGGATTCACGTAAATCTGACATGACAGGACGTTTATTAGGACGTTGCTCTAATGAGCGATTAAGCTGCGATAAAGCAATCACCGGGCAATTCAATTCCTTGGCCAAACCTTTTAAATTACGTGAAATTTCAGAAATCTCGGTAGCACGATTTTCACCCGCATTATTGGCCGACATTAATTGCAAATAATCAATAATAATGAGACCTAATTTGCCACATTGACGTGATAATCGCCTGGCCCTAGCACGCAGTTCGATTGAATTTAGTGCAGGTGTCTCATCAATATATAATTGCGCGTCATTCATCTTTTGAATAGCGTGCGTCAAACGCGGCCAATCTTCGTCAACCAAGCGCCCAGTACGCAATCTATGCTGATCAAGACGACCAACCGATCCCAACATACGCATGGCTAACTGCGCGCCACCCATCTCCATAGAAAAAACAGCGACTGGCAAACCACTATCAATCGCAACATTTTCACCAATATTCAAAGAAAATGCCGTTTTACCCATAGATGGACGGCCAGCAACAATAATTAAATCCCCTGCTTGCAAACCAGAAGTCATTCGATCCAAATCAATAAAACCTGTTGGCACGCCAGTAATATCACTGGGATTATCACGGTTGTAGAGCTCATCGATACGTTCCACGACCTGCGTTAGCAAAGGTTGAATTTCCTGGAAACCCTGTGCACCACGCGCACCTTCCTCAGCGATAGCAAAGATTTTCGCCTCGGCTTCATCTAACATTTGTTTGACTTCCTTGCCTTGCGGATTAAACGCCTGACTTGCAATTTCATCCGATACTGTGATCAATTTACGCAATACACCACGATCACGTACGATTTCAGCATAGCGTCGAATATTGGCGGCGGAAGGTGTGTTTTGCGCCAATGCATTTAAATAAGATAAACCACCTACCTCCTCTGCTTTTCCTATTGCATTTAATGCTTCAAAAACAGTAATCACATCAGCTGGGCGTGAAATACTAATTAATTTGCTAATTTGCTGAAAAATCAACCTGTGATCATAACGATAAAAATCTTCACTAGATAAATAATCAGCAATTCGATCCCATGCTGCATTATCTAATAGCAAGCCACCCAAAACAGATTGCTCTGCTTCAATAGAATGAGGTGGGACGCGTAACGCATCTAATTGCACATCTGCATCTTTATTAAATAACATTGTTAATTCTGACCACTTATTTTTACTATTCGTATTGTGTAATATATCAACAATAAAAAAGCCGGACAACGCCGGCTTTTTTATTGTTGATAAAACGATTTTAAGCCTATTGGCCCGAAACAGTCACCTTAACATCTACCACTACGTCTGTATGCAAAACAACAGAGACTATAGAGTCACCAACAACCTTGAGTGGACCTTGTGACATGCGAACTTGATTCTTTTCAACGGAGAAACCTTGTTTGCCGAGTGCAACAGCAATATCAGCATTGGTAACAGAACCGAACAAACGACCATCAACACCTGATTTTTGTGAAATTTGTAATGTAACGGTACTTAATTTCTCACCATTCGCTTGTGCCGCAGCCAATCTTTCAGCCGCTGCTTTTTCAAGATCAGCGCGTTTTGCTTCAAATTCAGCTACCGCACTTGCTGTAGCACGACGAGCCAAGCGTTTTGGAATCAAAAAGTTACGAGCGTAACCATCTTTAACGCGAACAACATCACCCAAATTGCCAACATTGAGTACTTTTTCTAACAAGATAATTTGCATATTTCTCTCCAGAATTTAGGCTGTGTGCAGATCAGTGTATGGCAACAACGCAAGATAGCGTGCGCGTTTGATCGCAGTATCAACTTGACGTTGATATAGAGCCTTAGTTCCAGTCAAGCGTGCCGGCATGATTTTACCGTTTTCCTGAATGAAGTCCTTCAATGTGTCAACATCTTTGTAGTCAACTTGCTCAACATGCGCAGCACTGAAGCGACAAAATTTTTTGCGTTTGAATAAGGGGTTTTGTTGCTTACGTTTTTCTTTAAGCTTGAGCTTATTTTTATCAAATTTTTTACCGAATGCCATTTTTGGCTCCTGTATGTATAGTAACTAAATATTAAAAATCAATGATATGAAACACTAGGCTTTTACTATTGCGGCTTTTACGTGCCAAAAATCCAGTAAATTGGTGCGCACTTCCTAACTCTGCATGATTGAATCGCCCTGAAATTTCACCTGCAACCAACGCAGACATTTCAAACTCGACTAATCTTTCAATACCTGCCTCCATTTGTTTTGAACTATGCAGCAATTTTGCTAAAACAATTGGAATACCCGCTGGGGTGTAACGCAAAACGTCACGCTCTACAATACTTGCAAGGATTTGAAGCTGATTCACTACAATAAACTATGATTACAATGACAGACTAGCCGACAACTCTTCACTCGACCAACGCAGCAGCCTCAACGCGGTTGCTTTTAGCCTCATCGCGTTGGGTTGATTTCATGACTGGTGATGGTGCAGTTTCAGCTTTTTTCATCTTAACGGTTAAATGACGCAACACAGCATCATTAAACTTAAATGCAGTTTCGAGTTCGAGCAGCGTTTCGCTATCGCACTCAATATTCATGCAAACATAATGTGCTTTTGCAAGCTTTTGAATCATATAAGCCATTTGACGACGGCCCCAATCTTCAATTCGATGTACTTGACCACCACGTGCAACAACACTGGCTTTATAGCGCTCGATCATCGCAGGTACTTGCTCGCTTTGATCAGGATGAACAATAAATACTATTTCATAATGACGCATCTAACACTCCTTTTGGACAGATTAAAAATCGCCCACCTCGGCGTCAAGACGAGTGTGGGAAGAGAAAAACATGAGATTATAACTCAAAGCTAGTGCAAAATGTAGAAAATACCTCCAATCGAATTGCGTCACATTAAATGTAACCGAAGGATCGAAAAAAAATGATTCGTTGACTCAAATTGTTGGCAACCGAAGAAAAGGAGGTTACCAACGATGGAAAAGCACGAAAAAGAGGTGTGCCTGGAAGCGATCAGGAAGAAGTATCGCAAAGGAAATCGCGCCACTAAGGGGAAAATTCTGGATGAATTTTGCGCTGTATGTGGTTACAACCGAAGTACGCGCTACGACACTTGAATCAACTATCACACAAAAAAGCTGTCGAGAAACGTGGCAAACGCTCGTGCTATAACACAGCTCAAGTGATGCGATCATTACCGACGCCGTGGTTAATGACCGATCTGCTGACTGCCAAGCGTTTGAAAGTGGCGATTGCATTGTGATTGCCACATTACGAAGCTCGATATAGTTGCTTATCGGATGAGACGCGCAAAAAGCTGCTGACGATTTCGCCGGCGACCATCGATCGATTATTGGCACCAATCCGTGCTCAAACAAACAGGCGAGGTTTATCCGGCACCAAGCCTGGCACTTTGCTCAAAAAGCACATTCCTCTGCAAGGGTGTATATGGGACACTGCGATTCCTGGATTTGTAGAAGCCGACACGGTGGCACACTGTGGCGACAGCCTGGCAGGGGATTTTGTTTGGAGCCTAACCATCACCGATCTCCACTCAGGATGGACAGAGTGCCGTGCAACCTGGAATAAAGGTGCTCATGGCATCATCACGCAAATCCAGACTATTCAAAAGGCTTTGCCTTTCCCCATTAAGGGATTTGATTGTGACAATGGATCAGAATTTTTGAATTGGCACCTACTGCGATATTGGCAAAATCAGGAATCCCCCATTCAATCTACCCGTTCTCGCCCTTATCATTCCAACGACAATGCTCCCGTTGAACAAAAGAATTGGTCCTGCGTTCGCCATCTATTCGGTTATGAACGATTCAGCCATAGCGCAGCAGTCCAACTCATGAACGATCTGTATGCCAATGAATTTAGCTTGTTGACCAATTAATTCTCGCCGACGATGAAACTGGCGGAGAAAAAGCGTGTCGGATCGAAAATCGTCAAAAAATACGGTGTGCCACAAACACCCCTACAGCGACTGCTAAACCATCCTGATTTCCCCAAACAGCAGAAAGAAGCGTTACGCACCAAGCTGGCTGCGCTCGATCCCTTTAATTTGCAAAACAAAATTCAGAAAAAGCTCAAAGCCATTTTTAAATTCATTGCGCCTACAGCCAAATAAATCACGCGCCACTTCCTTGTGGACAAACCGTGCATATCGCTTCGCGACCGTATGGATAGCCATGAATCCGTTATCACACCTACACACCGATTGTCCACACCAGCGGTGAACGGTAAAAAACACTCACAGGCCCCCTAAAGCGCTTCGCTTGCCTCATCAATTTGATAGATAATTCAAAAGCATTTTTGAAATCACATTGATGTCACCTTCGGTATTCCTCAATTTGAGTCAACGAATCAACCTTCAAGTTACCTTTTTATCTGAGTCAATGCGCAATTCTGTCGCGAGAACCGCGATTCAATTCAGCTTCTGACTTAAATAGTGTTTTCTTTAATCGAAGGCCAGGCACGACGTAAATAATAAAACATTGACCAAACAGTCAATATAGCGGCCACGCCGAGTAACCATGTCCCAACAATTTGAGTATGCATAGTACCGAACAGAGGGCCAGAATATAACAACATGGGAATCGCTGTCATTTGTGCTGTTGTCTTGATTTTTCCGAGCGAATTGACGGCAATTGATTTGGAAGCACCAATCTGCGCCATCCATTCACGCAGGGCGGAAATAGTAATTTCACGACCGATAATAATGAAAGCAATCGCTGCATTCACACGATCAAACTGCACCAAAACCAACAATGCACCAGCCACCATCAACTTATCGGCGACTGGATCAAGAAAAGCGCCAAATGCCGAAGTTTCATTCCAACGCCTTGCCAAAAATCCATCAAACCAATCCGTAACTGCAGCGATAATAAACACAGCAGTCGAGGCAATGCCTTTTTCATGCAGGGATAACCATGTATCAGGCAAATAAAATACGCCGACAACCAAAGGAATCAATGCAACGCGCAGCCATGTCAGTAGAATGGGAATATTGAATAACATAATTATTTACACGCTCATTGGATTTTTCACAAAAATTGCAGTAACGAAATCTAACGCACTTTTGCGTACTTTTGCGCTACTTTAATGCAATTGTTTATAAATTTCTTCGGCCAACTGGTGCGAAATCCCATCAACCTTCACCAAATCTTCCACACTGGCATCAATCACGCCGCGCAAACCGCCAAAACGAGCTAATAATTTTTGCCGCCGTTTGGCGCCGATGCCTTCAATTTCTTCCAACTGCGATGTCTGGCGTGCCTTAGCGCGTTTGGCACGCATGCCCGTGATAGCAAAACGATGGGCTTCATCGCGAATTTGCGCAATCAACATCAATGCGGCGGATTCCTTACCCAATTCTTTGGCTACACGGCCATCAACAAATAGCAAAGTTTCTAGTCCTACTTTGCGGTTTTCACCTTTGGCCACACCGACGATAGTACTGATATCCAGGCCCAAGTCTTCAAACACTTGTCGAGCGACTTCCACCTGCCCTTTGCCACCGTCGATTAAGGCAATATCTGGCATAACGCCATCACCTTGCGCGACTTTTTCATACCGACGCGTCAATACCTGGCGCATAGCGGCATAATCATCGCCCGGCGCAATATTGTTAATGTTATAACGCCTATATTCACCAGACTGCATCGCATGATGATGAAAAACGACACACGATGCCTGTGTCGCCTCTCCTTGTGTGTGGCTAATGTCAAAGCATTCAACGCGCAACTGATCACTATCAGCA
>CAZMPS010000118.1:1343-5849 GCA_964568305.1 uncultured Burkholderiaceae bacterium | reverse complement strand
GCCAATCCTCGTATACCACGCAACATATTATCGGCAATGTGTTGTGCTCCCTCAAAATCGGTATCTGGCAACACACACACAAACTCTTCACCACCGTAACGCGCCATTAAATCCAAAGGGCGTCTCAACGTGTCTTTCAGTGTCCGAGCAATAGCCAGCAAGCATACGTCCCCTTTTGCATGCCCATTGCTATCGTTGTATAGCTTGAAATAATCAACATCAATCATAAGTAGTGAAATCGGCTGCTTGCTCCTAATTGCCTGTTTCCATAATCTGACCGACTCTTCGTCAAAATGCCTACGGTTAGCAATACCAGTGAGGGCATCGACAAACGCAATAGATTTAAACAAATCTGCCTGCAACTTCAACATGAGATGCGCACAAACACGCGCAAGGACAATCACAGAATTGAAAGGTTTTCCAATGATATCCATTGCACCAGCCTCAAATGCCTGAAGTTGCTCCTGATCGCTGTTATATGCTGTCAAAAAAATAACTGGAATATCCTTAGTGCAGCTTGATAATTTGAGTTGTTGACACACCTCAATGCCGCTCATTCCCGGCATTTCCACATCAAGCAAAACCAGGTCAGGTACATTTGCGTGACATTCAAAAATCGCCTGCTCACCATTCATCGCAGTGAAAACATCACAATCGCTCTTGAATAATTCATGGAGTACTTGGATATTGATCACTTGGTCATCTACCAATAATATTTTGGGCCGACTCCCTCGACGAGTGAGAAATTCATTGAGTAGTTTTCGCATTTAGCATCTCACATTTAATATTTAGTTGTACTGCTTCACAACGAATGATCTTGCCGTGAAGTAGGTAAAGCTTCAACCGTCATTTCAGTCACTTCCAAATGCATTGTTAATATCGATAAACTGCGGGCACTTAACTCCGATATTTGCTCCAACATACCTTCCGTCATTAGAACATCAAGCTCCTCACCCTTACGAATTCGCTGCTCATACATGCCCACGGTTTTCATCAAACCCAATGCACCGATTAGACCAGCAACGCCCTTCATCGCATGCAAAGCGGCAGTCATCTGAAGCCTGTTCCTTGATTGTGCATGGGTCAATAATTGATCCTGCAATCTACTCATTTCAGCAGGAAAATTCTGCAACGTCATGTTGTATAAGGAGAGATTGCCATTGAATCTTCTGAGCGCAACAGACAACTGCTCAACCTCATCTGCATCGAAATGTTGCTTTTGATTTTCAATCAACAATTTTGTACTACTCTCCTTGTTAAAAATTACTGTCCTCAACACAGCGACAACATTATCGATATCAATTGGCTTACTGATGTGCGCATTCATCCCCGCTCCTAAACAAATTGCTTGCTCCGCGGGCGATACATTTGCAGTCATTGCAACGATAGGGACATCTATGCCGGATGGATGGATGCGTATCTGACGTGTCGCCTCTAATCCATCCAAATCAGGCATTTGTACATCCATCATAATCACATCAAATTGATTATCTTCCTCAGTAGCCATTTGTACGCCAGAAATACCACCTTCTGCAAGCTTCACCACTGCCCCCTCGTGCGTTAGTAACTCATAAGCAACAAGCCGATTCAATGGATTGTCCTCTACCACCAATAATTTCATCCCGGATAAACGCAAGAAATTTGTCGACCGCTCGACAGAACTGTCATGATTTGAAATACAAACATCCTGAATAGTTTCAAACAATTGCCTCGGCGTCACCGGTTTATTGAGGATCCTGGTAGAAGGTGGCATTGCTAAAGTTGAAACTTCAGCAAGCATTTCACGCGCATACGCAGTAACCATGATGATGATCGGCGCAACTTTGAGCGACGTAACACTTTGCCGAATATGTCTAATAGCCGTCACTCCATCAATGTCGGGCATCAGCCAATCCATCAATACAACATCAAATGGAGCGTCCGATAAGCTAGCTTGTTGCACCAAATTAATCGCAGCTGCTCCCCCATCAGCTTCTACGGCCTTCCATCCCATAGATTCGATCAAACTTCTTAAAACACCACGCGAAAAAGTATTGTCATCCACGACAAGTACATTCAAACAGTTTTGCTGTGGCTGTGAACGTGGGACCAAATAATCTGATGGGTACGACGCATAAAATGGCAACTCAAATTTAAACGTACTACCTTTGCCTACCTCACTCTCCAGACTTAAGACCCCACCCATCAATTCGATCAATCGTTTACTGATCGTCAAGCCCAAACCAGTGCCACCAAACTTGCGTGATGTCGATGCCTCCGCCTGGGTAAATCCTTCAAAAATCCTCTTTTGCTGCTCTAACGCAATCCCTATACCAGTATCCTGCACTGAAAAACTCAGACACGATGGCATATGCTGGAATTCAATCAGTTTGATTTTTACAATGATCTGGCCATGCTCAGTAAATTTCAGTGCATTTCCTGCAAGATTGATCAAAACCTGCTGTAAGCGAAGCGGATCACCGACCATGTGAACAGGTAGATTGGAATCAATATCATAAATAATCTCCACGTCTTTTCTTCCCTGGTTAGCAGAAAGTATGGAGCCAAGTTCTCGCAATAAGTCCTCAAGACTGAAAGCATGCGATTCAAGCTGTAATTTGCCCGCCTCAATCTTCGACAGATCAAGCACATCATTTAACAATCCCAACAACAACTGCGATGCCTGATGCGCTTTGATCACATAGTCCTCTTGCCGTTCAGATAACGTCGTTTTACGCAAGAGTTGAAGCATTCCCAATACTGCATTGAGCGGCGTTCGAATTTCATGGCTCATATTGGCCAAAAATTGACTTTTCGCCATACTTGCTTGTAACAAATCAAATTCAAACTTTTTCTGACTAGTAATGTCACGTGCGATACCCAGATAACCCGTCAATTGATCGTTATCGTCCCGCAAAGCCGTCACCGTCAACGCTACTGGTAGCGTCGCTCCATCTTTACGCACATAAGTCCACTCACGTGTTTCAGCTCCATACAACTCTGACAAATGCACAAATGCACGAAATCCCTCAATTTTTTCACCAAATCGTGCACTCAGTTCTGTGCTAAGGGCCAACACTTCACTTTGTTTGTGTATCACTTCAGGAGTACATTTTCCTATCATCTCCGAAGCATCGTAACCAAGCATCCGCTCCGCACCACTATTGAACACAGTGATCATTCCATTGATTTCAGTAGCAATAATTGATACCTCAGACGCCGCCGTCAACACCTGGCGCAATAATGAATTCAAACGCTGTAATTCAGCATCAGCACGCTTACGATCCGTGATATCAATTCTCAGCGCAATATAGCGCGTGCCACTACCATCGGCCCCCAACATCGGCGCAATAACAGTGTTAAACCATTTCTTTTCGCCACTGCGAGAGAAGTTGCAAATCTCACCATGCCAAGATTTTCCCGCTTTCACAACCTGCCACATTTCACTCCAGAATGATGCAGTGTGCGTTCCAGAATTAAGAATTCGGTGCGGCTGCCCAAGAATTTCGTCACGGGTATACCCATGAGCAACACAAAACTTCTCATTTGCATCCGTAATCTGGCCGTCGGCATCAGCAGCAGAATACAACAGCTGGCTATTAATAATGGTATCTAACAAAAGTTGGTTATCGCGAAGAGCCTCACCCAATCGAACACGACTTTCCACCAATTCCGAGACATCATGCACAATCACATAAAATCCACGCACCACTGCATCTTCTATATCAGGCAAATAGTGCGCCAAAGAGTGACGGACTTTTCCGTCTGGGCCTTTAATGTCATGCTCAAAAGTCTGCGACTCACCACGTAGCGCTCCCTCAATGTAAGGACGATTTGCTTGAAAAGAATCTTCTCCCAAAAGGTCTTGCATACGCATACCTGGGATCGCCTCTGGTGAAATAGAAAACCATTTGGAATAAGCATGATTCGCTACTCGATTAATAAGCCGTTCATCCCAATAACCAATCATTGAGGGCACTGCATCAAGCACAGTACGCAAGGTTCTACGCGCCGCATCCAATTCTTTCGTTCTGACTGCAACCTGCTCTTCTAATTGATGATTCAAAGAAAATAATTTGTCTTCAATATTTTTTTCATGCGTGACATCTCGTATTGTTTTGGACGCCGCAACTACCTGCCCATTGGTATCTAAAATTGGAGACACTGACAACGATACATATAACAAAACACCATCCTTTCGACGCCGCTGAGTACGAAAGGAAGCAATCCGCTCACCTTTTTTGATCCGAGATAAAAGTGCAATTTCTTCATCGCATAAAAAAGACGGCACAATCAATTCATTGCTGGCCTTCCCAATGGCTTCTTCGGGGGAATATCCAAATAAATCCTGCGCCCCCTTGTTCCAACTCAACACTACGCCATCAAGTGACTTCCCAATAATCCCATCAATCGAGCCCTGAACAATAGCTGCAAGCTGGCTTTCCGCAGCATGCAAACGCTTACGACGCTGCACATTGAAACCTAAGGCATAAGTCAATGTTGCCAATAAAATGCTCAGTATCACGC
>CAZMPS010000118.1:0-1333 GCA_964568305.1 uncultured Burkholderiaceae bacterium | reverse complement strand
ATCTGTTTGTTTTAAGCTAGTCACAAATGCTGGATAAGCATGAAGCGTAATCCGCCACTGCCGACCAAAAACACTAATTGTCCTTTGTTCACTTTTAACTGGCACCTCAGAGGCCGTTGAAGCAATTTTATAAAATTGGATAGGCTGCCGAGCATTAGTCACATCCTCTAGCACGATCGAAAATTCTCGGCCAGCCAATAATGCACCCCGCAATACTTCATCCATGACCAGTGGAACATAACTCCACCCAAAAGTCGCTATTCGACGCTCTTGCGATGTTGAAATCGGCAGACCCGGTCGATAAATTGGGAGCATCATTAAAAAAGATTGACTTCCAGCATGCTTAGATTGCACTAGAGTAATCGGCGCGGTAAGCGTAGCTTTCCCTGTTGCGATAGAACTATCCGCCGCTTGGCGTCGATGGATTTCTGATGCCACATCTAGCCCTACTGCTTGTGCGTTACGGACTATTGGTTCAATAAATTGTATGACGTATCGCTCACCATCATGTGGTTGTAATTCTTTAATAAAAAAGTCGGGATTCTCGCCACGTGCAGCTTTCAAAAATGCTGCCTGACTTTCCTGTGGAACGCGGCGTATAAAACCAAAGCCACGCGCACCAGGAAATTCCTTATCAATATCACGGCTTTGGCTATAACGTTCAAATAAAGATCGTGTGATGCCATGTTCACCTGCAGTAATAACAGCACCCCGCCCACCTCTCAATCCAAATTCATAGATTTTTATACGATCAAAAATTGCCGCCACACCCAAATCTAACCTTTTTGAAATCGCTTCGTTCACTTCGATTTGATTGGATAAGTGTAAGTGACGCGATATGCTAAATGTAATCACTAGACCAACAACAAGTACGGATATCGATGCAAACAATACGAGGGAAATACGTTGAAAGGGATTTAGCATGTTTTATATAACTCCTGATAAGACTCCATTTTTTGCAAATCTAATTTGATCAATTTTGTTAGAGATTGACCAATTTTTCACATTTCTCCATTGATAACTCACAATAATTAATTGAGTTCAACATATCAGAGATGCAACTCTAAGTAATTCACAAAGTCTCAATCTATAAAGTATCAATCTGTCAGCTTGCTGTCAGCTTGCTGTCAAATTAGCGACAAGATGAGTCGCTAAAGTATTAAATGAAATTTAGGTTTTTAAGCAAATTTTGCAAAATATTACCGAATATTCATTTTTCATTTAATCCAAAATTGTCCATTAGCCTAAATTCCCCCGTCACTCTGGAGTTACCTCGCTTTAACGGACGGTTTTGTTGTTCTACAACGACATCATCATTTGATTTTGTTGTTAG
>CAZMPS010000117.1:0-5952 GCA_964568305.1 uncultured Burkholderiaceae bacterium | reverse complement strand
TATAAGCCGACCGCATAAATCTTTGTTTCTGGTTGTAATTCAGCTTGTATCGCCGGTACTAAAGGCAAACCAGAACGGTAATGACCATGTGATTCAGAACCTGTCATCAATAGTTGACCAGTCATAAAACCTGTGACTGCCATTGTGATAGCTGCCCAGTCTCGTGGTAAATCCCGTGTTTTTTTATTGAAGAGAATGTAAAGAGTCAAACCAGAGCATATTAATGCAACGATGCAAGCTGCCATGACCCAAGGTTGAAAGGCCCGATACAGTGCGGTTTCCATCGGATCTTTGGCTAGATGAACAATTTGATCGGTGAATGCTAATCCAATGCCCCCCATTAATATGACAACCAGACTGGTTATGGCCCACATTTTGCGCGATGCTGTTTCCAGATACACAGCAATTAAAATCGCCAGCGCTGGGAAAATAGGCAAAATATAAGAAGGCAATTTCGAGCTGGAATAGCTAAAGAAGAAGAAGATAAATCCAGCCCAAATAATTAATAAATATTTGGCTTTAAAAGGTGAAGATGTGGGCATGGAGTCAGCCTGCTCACGACGCCAACCTTGTATCAAGCTAGGAAACAATACAGCTAACCAAGGCACGATACCAGCCAACAAAACAGGAATAAAGTAATACCAAGGGCCTTCTCTGTGGTGAACCTTGGTTAAAAAACGTTGAAAGTGCTCGTGAATGAAAAAGAAATGCGGGAATTCAGGATTTTTGAGCGAAACCAGCACAAACCAAGGTGTTGTAATAAGGAAAAACAGCAGTAATCCTTTCACCAAATGCAAACGTCGCCAAATATTCCAGTCGCGTGCGAGCACGGTATACAGCACCAGCACAGCACCTGGTAAAACCATGCCAATTAAGCCTTTTGACAACACGGCTAATGCCATGCCAGCCCAGCAAACCAGCATCCAATTGCGTTGTTCATTTTTGCTGGCATCTGCGCGCTGTGCGATCAATAAGCCACACAGAGTGATTGTCATCATACCGGACAAACCCATGTCCAAAGTGTTGATGTGACCTAGCGCTAACCACCAGAAACTTGATGCCAATACCAAACCAGCATAGAAACCTACGCGTGGATTAAATACTTTTTTTCCGGCATAAGCAGAGAGCAGGACTCCCATAAAGCCACATAAGCCAGTCCAAAATCTAGCTTGCCATTCACCTAGGCCAAAAAAATGGAAAGTCAGCGCATTCATCCAAGTTTGTAGCGGTGGTTTTTCAAAATACTTGATACCATTCAGACGTGTGGTAATCCAGTCACCAGTAGCGAGCATTTCACGTGCCATCTCAGCGTAACGTCCTTCATCAGTAGGAACAAGGGTGCGTGTTCCTAGAAAATAAAACCAAAGTACGGAAAAAATGGAAAACAGTACCCAGATAAAGGATTTGGGCAAAGGTGAATGATTCTTCATGTTTTGTTATCGTTGATGTGAGATAAATGACATTGTTGGATGTGATTTTTATCGCTGGTTTTAATCTACATCTTCAAATAATAATGCCAAAGCAACGTTACGATCTTCAGCCATTAATATGTTGTAGGTACGACATGCCGCCTGATTATTCATGCACTCCACCCCTATGCGTTTTTGAGCCAATGTCGCAATCAGTTGAGGATGAATGAAGCGTTGGTGCTGACCGGTTCCAAAAATGACGACGTCAGGTTTGCTGGCCTCAATTTGCTCAAAGTGCTCAGGAGTTAGATTTGCAAAATTTGCTACAGGCCACGTCACTGGAGCGACTTTGGGTAGTACCACTAAGCTATGTGCAAAACGTATGCCATTGATTTCAACGCTGTTTTCATCATAGGCAGTGACGGTTTGATAGTGCTGGTTGGGTGGGGTAAGGGTGGGGTGTAGTTTCATGTTTCATGTTTCATGTGTTAATTATGTAGTTCGCTAAAGTTTGCTAAAACTTAGAGCGCGCAAGATGTCGTATTGTATCGTTTTTGCAGCATTTTTCCTTCCTAAAACCTTGCTTTAGCGACACCACTACTTGTCATTTTGCGCTGCAACATGTAAAGTCACCGCTGCTTTTTTATCCCTCCGCTTTTTCAATTATTCAATTATTCAATTAATCTTTGATTAATTTCCAATTAATTTCTAATTATTATGGCTTTATACGTTCATAAATACGGTGGTACATCGATGGGTTCGACTGAGCGCATCAAAAACGTTGCCATGCGTGTTGCCAAGTGGCATGACGCCGGTTATCAAGTTGTGGTGGTGCCATCCGCTATGTCAGGTGAAACTAATCGTTTAATAGGTTTGGCCAAAGAAATCATGGCGCAACCTGACCCACGCGAGCTGGATATGATTGCTTCCACTGGCGAACAAGTGTCTATTGGTTTGTTGTCCATGGCGTTATTGGCTCTCGGCAAAAAAGCTGTTTCTTATACTGGCTGGCAAGTGCCGATTAAAACTGACTCTGCGTTTACCAAAGCACGTATCCAATCGATTGATGACGCCAAAGTGCGACGTGATTTGGACGCTGGAAAAATCGTGATTATTGCTGGCTTCCAAGGTGTGGATGACAACGGCAATATCGCCACTTTGGGGCGCGGTGGTTCCGATACCTCCGCCGTTGCAGTAGCCGCTGCGTTAAAAGCACAAGAATGTTTGATTTATACCGATGTCGATGGCGTATATACAACTGATCCTAGAGTGGTATCAGAAGCCCGTCGCTTAAAAACTGTGACGTTTGAAGAAATGCTGGAAATGGCATCGCTCGGTTCAAAAGTATTGCAAATTCGCTCTGTTGAATTCGCTGGCAATTATCGCGTACCTACCCGCGTTTTATCGTCATTGACTGACCCATTAATTGCGCTGGAAGAAGAAAAAAATTCTGGCACACTGATTTCGTTTGAGGAAGATACACACATGGAACAAGCTGTTATTTCTGGTATCGCATTTAATCGCGATGAGGCAAAAATCACTGTATTGGGCGTGCCAGATAAACCAGGCATCGCTTATCAAATTCTCGGCCCAGTTGCGGATGCCAATATTGAAGTCGATATGATTATTCAAAACCAATCGGTGGAAGGAAAAACAGACTTCACCTTTACTGTACCACGTGGTGAATACGCCAAGTCCATGGACGTATTAGACCAGCACGTCAAAGCACATATCGGTGCGGGCAGTATTAGTGGCGATACCAAAGTATCCAAGGTTTCGGTAGTTGGCGTAGGTATGCGTAGCCACGTCGGCATTGCGTCCAAAATGTTCCGCACCTTGTCAGAAGAGGGGATCAATATTTTGATGATTTCCACTTCTGAAATCAAAATTTCTGTTTTGATCAATGAAAAATACATGGAATTGGCTGTACGTGCTTTGCATAAAGCATTTGGTCTCGAAAATAGCGAGCAATAAGCTGATGACGAAACGCTGATTTATTCACATTTTTTGCCAATTACAAGCGGTAAGTCTTTGATTTCTAATGGCGTGAAATTCCAGAAAACGAATAAATCAGCGGTTTTTTCTTTAGTAGTTTTTATAATTTCCGATTTTGTAACCAATCTTTTGACAAGCGGTTTTGATGCCTAGCGAAGGTTCGCTCAGAACACCCCCTCACTTCCGGCGAATGCACGGTAATCATTTCAATGCCTAGCGGTTTCATTGTCGTCCAAAGTGGGGGCAAGTTCTTGCGACCGATTTTCTCGCCAGCTTTTGCTTCTTCGCATTTTCTCACCCAACTATCGCTTCACCCATCGCTGTCTCGTCGATATCTGCTGTGAAAGTGACGGCATTTCATACGCCCATTCCGCTTGTGTCAGTCGATTTCCACTCCAGATGTACTTCTTAAAATCGCATTTTCCGTAACTCCTGTAACAGTTTTGTCCTCTTCATCGTCAGCTCCTACGGTAACTATGAAACCGGACAGATTAAAAACTCGCGACAATATTCCTCTTTCATCTTGTACCAGATGCATTTTTAAAATATAATAAAAATCGTTCTCATTTAGATTTGCGATATACCTCAATCAATTAGGTGATGACTCCATGGTTGAGAGTAGTGTTTTTATATTTGTATTCTTTCGACGTAAAAATATCTCTATGTTTAAAAAAATAGCCCATTATCGATTGGGTAAACAATCTCTCGGTCTTAATCTTGGTTATGGTTTTTCCCTATTAGTCATGTCAGGTGTGCTCACGGCATGTGGAGGTGGTAGCAGTGATAGCACCACGCCAGTGACAACCACACCAGATAGCGGTTTGAGTCAAGTTGCAACCCTCGGACAAAAGATTTTTGCCGATACTAGTCTTTCTGCTTCTGGTCAGCAGTCTTGTGCCAGTTGCCATAATCCAGATAATGCACACGCGCAGACGAATGATTTGTCAGTGCAACTCGGTGGGCCAAATATGGATCAGGTTGGTTTTCGTGCCGTACCTTCATTGCGTTACTTGAATTTGAAGCCAGCATTTTTCTTCGATAATGAAGGTACACCGACTGGAGGGTTTACTTGGGATGGGCGTGCGCAAAGTTTGGCCGAGCAAGCACAACGTCCCTTCCTAGCACCGCATGAAATGGCAAATGCCAGCAAAGCTGATGTGATTGAGCGTTTAAAACGTACTTCTTATGCTGAGGAGTTCCGACGTGCTTTTGGTGCGGACATTTTTAATCAAGTTGATGCTGCATTTGATCGTGTCACTTTTGCTTTACAGGAGTATCAAAAAGAAGATACGGATTTTCATCCATACAATTCAAAATATGATTTGTTCCTTGCTGGCAAAGTGTCTTTGTCGACCCAAGAATTGCGTGTATTTGCATTGTTTAACAATCCAACTAAAGGTAATTGCGCCGCTTGCCACACAAGTACTAAAGGGGCAGATGGATCTGCTCCTTTATTTACCGACTTTACCTATGACAATCTCGGCGTGCCACGTAATTATTTGATTCCCGCTACTGCCGATGCAAGTTATTTTGATTTGGGTTTATGTGGGCCTGATCGTACTGACTTGACGAGTCGTGTCGATTTGTGCGGAAAATTCAAAGTGCCAACTCTGCGTAACGTGGCAACTAGAAAAACATTCTTCCACAATGGTAAATTCAATAATTTACGTGATGTGCTTGGATTTTACGTGCGACGCGATACCAATCCGGAGGAATGGTACCCACGTGCTGCCGACGGAACAATACAGAAATTTAATGACGTTCCAGTGCAATATAAAGCCAATGTGAATATCACCGAGGGGCCATACAACCGTCAACCTGGCATGGCGCCGGCTTTATCGACTGATGAAATTGAAGATGTTATTCAATTCTTGGGTACATTAACTGATGGCTATAAGGCACCGTAACGCATCATAAAGAACGCAATAAATTAATACATCAATACTTAATACTCAATACATCAATAACGAAAGCATGATTATTATGAAGAAAACCATACTCTCTAGAGCAGTTGCCGCCGTTCTTATCGCTATACCTGTCAGCAGTTTTGCTGCCGAGGCAGATTTACTGAAAAAGATTGAACAACTTGCTAATGAATTGCAAAGTCTGAAGGCAGAACTGCAAGCTACTAAAACAAAAACTGAGACTGTGGAGAAAAAGCAGGAAGCATTAGCTAGTACCGACTCGCCATTTGTGTTGAAAAAAGATGCGACTTTGGCTGGCGCTTCGGGCGCGCAAACAACTATCGGTGGTTATGGTGAAATTAATTACAACCGACCAACTAAGAATACTAGTCAAGCGCAAACTGACGTACGTCGCGCCGTGATTAGTATGCAACATCGTTTTGATGAAAAAACGAAGTTGGTCACTGAATTCGAGTGGGAGCATGCCATTGCGTCTTCATCTGATCAAGGTGAGGCTGCAATCGAACAGTTATATGTTGAACGTGAATTCAATACTGGTTTGCGCGCTAAAGCAGGGTTGTTTTTGATGCCAATAGGGTTGTTAAACGATAATCATGAACCAACTAATTTCTATGGCGTAGAAC
>CAZMPS010000116.1:0-6005 GCA_964568305.1 uncultured Burkholderiaceae bacterium | reverse complement strand
GACTTATGCGCGGCAAATGGTGGGTCAGAATTTGCGCGCAGTAGTTTATCAGCGTCTGCAAAATAAAAAGCCTATTGTTAGTTGTTTTAAAGCAAATGAAACAATTAAGAATGTTATTTGCAATCCTTCTACGCCGCTATATCAATTGGCGAATGAGATCGATATGGCAAAACGTGCTCAGAGAGCTTAGTGGTTGGTGTGCCTCATTTTTAATCTTAGCCGTATGCGCCGCCTGTGAACATTAAATCTAGTGTGCGGGCGATTGTTGCTATTAATGCGGTGCTAGCGACAATCATTGCGAAAACTAGTAATAACGCCAAAAGCCAGCCTGAATCTGATGTTGTGTTGGACCTGGTGTTATGCGTGCGATCCCAATGTTCATCGGATGTTAGGCCGTTTATAAGTGCGGCCATGAAACCTGCTAATGCAGAAAGTAGTAGTGGGCTAGTTTTTATAAATACTTGTTCTGTGAATGCGAGAGTTAGGGCGATCGTTATAGGAAGCGAGGATGCGTGTATCCAGGCGTAAGCATCATATTTGCCATATAAATAAAAACGGTGTGCCCCTATCATGCCTAAAGTGAGGGCGAGTAATGTGGTGAGCGTTTTGTTTTTGTGTTGTTTTTGATGAGCGTGCATGAGTGTAAGTGTAAAAACAAGGCATTTATTTAAGTTTGGTTTGATTATAAGCAAGATGAGGATTTTATCCTATATAAGCCTAACATAAGGCTTGCGGTGTGGCGTGAAATTGCCTTACAATCAAAGACTTTATTTTCGATTTTATACTTTTTGGAAAAACTATGGTCGTTATTCGTTTGTCACGTGGAGGCGCAAAAAAGCGCCCGT
This sequence comes from uncultured Burkholderiaceae bacterium, assembly GCA_964568305.1. Classification (GTDB taxonomy): domain Bacteria; phylum Pseudomonadota; class Gammaproteobacteria; order Burkholderiales; family Burkholderiaceae_D; genus JAGKXB01. The sequence continues at coordinate 5,160 of CAZMPS010000116.1, read as the reverse complement.
TCTTTAATGTTATCGTTACTGATTCCCGTAATCGTAGAGATGGTCGCTTTATTGAGCGTATCGGTTTCTATAATCCGGTTGCGTCTGGCAGTGCTGAGTCGTTTAGGGTTGCATTGGATCGTTTGACTTACTGGCAAGGTGTCGGTGCACAATTGTCTCCTGCGGTAGGGCGCTTAGTGCGAGCTGAAAAGAAAGTGGCTTAATCGGCTAGTGGTTTGTGACCGTGTCTGATTGTGTGCGTGCTGTTGAGATCGGCATGTGATGATTATTCCTTGTGATCTGATTTTGGTAGGCCATATAGTTGGTGCTTACGGAATCCATGGTTGGATTCGGGTTCGGCCTTATTCTGCTAATGCAGATGCATTGTTGTATGCAAAGGTGTGGTGGTTGAATAGGCCGGAGTTGCATGATGTGGATGTGCGTTTGGCTAAGTTGCATGGTGGTGATGTGGTAGCCCAACTAACGGGTGTGGTTGATCGAAATGCTGCAGAGGGTTTGAAAGGGGCTACCGTGCAAATTGCACGTAGTCGTTTTCCAACTTTGGATGACAGCGAGTTTTACTGGGTTGACTTAATTGGTTTGTCTGTTGAGAACCAGCAAGGTGTTGATTTGGGGCAAGTTGTCAGAGTCATTGAGTATGGTGCACATCCTATTTTAGAAGTTTCTGATCTTGAGCAGCAGACGCAAGAAGTGCTCATTCCGTTTGTTGCACAGTTCATACAAACAGTTGATCAAGTGGCTAAAAAAATAATCGTTGATTGGGACGCTGATTATTAGTATTTTACTGAGCCACAGTGGTATGAGAAGTGAGAGTCAGCGCGATGCAGTTTGATGTTATCACTTTGTTTCCGGAAATGTTTGTCGCGTTAACGGAATTTGGTATTACACGGCGTGCTTTTGAGCAAAAGCTGTGTGGTTTGGTGCTTTGGAATCCACGAGATATTACTACTGATAAACATAGAACGGTTGACGATAGGCCTTATGGCGGTGGCCCTGGCATGGTGATGTTGGCCCAGCCTTTGGCTGATGCATTAGATGCTGCCAAATCACGACAACTGCTTAATGGGTTGCCTGTTGCTTCAAAAGTAATTTATTTGTCGCCGCAAGGTCGCCAGCTTACACATCAATGCGTTATGGAGTTGACTGCTGAGCCTGGTTTGATCTTGTTGTGTGGCCGTTATGAGGCAATCGATCAGCGTTTTCTAGACTCTTGTGTTGACGAGGAGATTAGTCTTGGCGACTTTGTATTGTCAGGTGGTGAAATCCCAGCGATGGCATTGATGGATGCTGTGATTCGTCAGTTGCCGGGTGTTTTGCACGATGAGAATTCGGTGATACAAGATAGTTTTGTGCATGACATATTAGATCATCCACATTACACACGGCCCGAAGTAATCCAAAATATGGTAGTGCCGCCAGTTTTGATGGGTGGCAATCATGCGGAAATTGAAAAATGGCGACGTCGGCGAGCGTTAGAGGCAACGCTTAATAAGCGCCCAGATTTGATTATTAAGGCGAGACAGGCAGGAAGTTTGACAAGTTCAGATGAGCAGTTTTTAGCCAGTCTTGAATAAACGTGAAGAATTAAGCGAATTAATTAAGTGATTCATTGTTTGATTAATTTGTAAGGCGTGAACCAGTTTGGTTCAACTATTAACCCCATCCTCTACTGGGCATGGCGCCAGCAAGATGGTTTTTGGAGTCGAAAATGGATTTAATCCAACAATTAGAGCAAGAAGAGATTGCACGTCTCGCTAAAAATATCCCTGATTTTGCCCCAGGTGATACTGTGGTTGTAAACGTGAATGTCGTTGAGGGTACGCGTAAACGTGCTCAGGCTTATGAGGGTGTAGTGATTGCGCGCCGTAATCGTGGTTTGAACTCGAATTTTATTGTACGGAAAATCTCTTCAGGTGAGGGGGTGGAGCGTACATTTCAGTTGTATTCACCTTTGATCGCATCAATTGAAGTGAAGCGTTGTGGTGATGTGCGTCGTGCGAAGTTGTATTATTTGCGTGATCGCTCAGGTAAGTCGGCTCGGATTAAAGAGAAATTGCCTAATCGCCGTGTTGCTACTAAAGAAACTGCGTGATACACGTTTCAATAAAAAGGCGCCAAAATTTGGCGCCTTTTTTTGTAATCTTTTAAAATTTTGTTTTTTAAAAAGTTGGTAAAGATTGCAAATAAAAAATTAAAAGTTCTAAAAAGGTGCTTTATGACATTTCTTTCCATTCTTTTCGCATTGTTAATTGAGCAACTTAAACCTTTGCGTGCGGATAATGTGCTTTATGCCGAAGTCAAGGCATTTGCTGCGCGTATGGAAAGATGGTTTAACGCAGGTCAAGCACATCATGGTCGTTTAAGTTGGCTATTAATGGTGGCAATGTTAACTTTGCCAACCGCGCTGATTTACTACGTATGTGTTGAAATTAGCCCATTTTTGGCATTGGCATGGAATGTCTTGATTGTTTATCTGACGTTGGGATTGCGCCATTACAGTCATTATTTCAGCGCAATTCAACTTGCTTTCAGTCGTGGTGATGAATCAGTAGCGCGGAATTTATTGGGAGAATGGATTAAGCAAGATACGGCTGGTATGGATGTGAGCGAGATTAGCCGTATTGCAGTTGAGCAAGCGTTAGTGACTACGCATCGTCACGTGTTTGGTGTGTTTTTCTGGTTTCTGATGCCATTTGGCCCAGCTGCTGCTGTGCTTTATCGTGTTGCCGAATATTTGGCACGTGCTTGGAATGAGCCAGATCATATGAAGCACGAAGTGTTTGGTCGTTTTGCTGCGCAAGCTTTTTATTGTCTCGATTGGATTCCAGCACGATTGACAGCGGTTGCATTTGCCGTTGTAGGAAATTTTGAGGATTCAATTCATGCTTGGCGTAATTTTGCCAATCGTTGGCAGGATGAAACTACTGGAATTATTCTTTCCGCTGGTGGTGCTGCGATGGGGGTGTGTTTGGGGACGCCTGCGGAAAAAGTGACCAATATTTTGCCAGTGGATGCGAGTGCTGTTGATACCGTTACGATGGAAGTGGATGTTTTGCCTGGTGAGGAGCCTAGTATACGTACTTTGCAAAGTACGGTTGGGTTAATTTGGCGTGCACTTTTATTATGGATGATGTTGCTTTTGTTGTTGTCTATCGTTGTTTGGCTAGGATAAAGAGCTGCCTCGTACATTGTTGATACGTACGTTGGTATAGCGCAAGAAAATAATCGTATAGAGTAAAATCACGAGATGTCATATCAAGTCCTCGCCCGCCAATATCGCCCAAAAAATTTTGATACACTAGTTGGCCAAGAACACGTCGTACGAGCTTTGACCCATGCATTGCAAAGTGGACGTTTGCATCATGCGTATCTTTTTACTGGAACGCGAGGGGTAGGTAAAACTACCTTGTCGCGTATTCTGGCTAAGTCTTTTAATTGCCAAACCGGTATTACAGCTCATCCTTGTGGTGTGTGTGAAGCTTGCGTTGCGATTGATGTGGGTTGTTTTATCGATTACATCGAGATGGATGCTGCGTCTAATCGCGGCGTAGATGAAATGGCGCAATTGTTGGAGCAGGCAGTGTACGCGCCTTCAAATGCTCGTTTCAAAGTCTATATGATTGATGAAGTGCATATGCTCACCAGTCATGCCTTTAATGCCATGTTAAAGACATTGGAAGAGCCTCCACCGCACGTCAAGTTTATCCTTGCCACCACTGATCCACAAAAAATTCCAGTCACGGTTTTGTCACGGTGCTTGCAATTTAATTTGAAGCAAATGCCACCTAGTCATATCGTTGCGTATTTAGATCATGTTTTAACGTTAGAAAAAATAGAATTCGATGTTGCTGCTTTGCGCTTATTGGCACAAGGTGCGCATGGTTCAATGCGTGACGCCTTGTCTTTGACTGACCAAGCGATTGCTTATGCTGCTGGTAAAGTTACTTTGGAAACTGTGCAGAGCATGTTGGGTGTGATTGATCAGGTTTATTTAATTCGTTTGCTGGATGCGTTGGCGCAAAAAAATGGTACAGCTTTGTTATCAATTGCGAATGAAATGCTGGTGCGTAGCTTGTCGTACAGCGGTGCGTTGCAGGATTTGGGGATTTTGCTGCACCGTATCGCATTGGCGCAGGTGGTGCCAAATGCTGTGCCAGATGATTTGCCTGAACGCGATGATATTTTGCGTCTTGCGACCTTATTTGATGAAGAAGAAGTGCAATTGTTTTATCAGATCGTGCTTCATGGCCGTAATGATTTGAGCCTAGCGCCGGATGAGTATGCTGGTTTTTCTATGACTTTATTGCGCATGTTGGCATTCAAGCCGAATAACGGTGCAACTAGTGATGTGGGTGATGTGGGTGGTGTGAGCAATGTGACTAATGTGCCTAGCGCGGTGCGTGAGATGCCTGTTGTTGCGCAAAAAGTGACACAATCTATGGTTTTCCCTATGCAACCTGGCGTGACGAAAAGTGAACTAAGTCCAGCGCGTGCAGCTTTGGCTGCTGCTCGTAATCTTGGTAAAGCGGTGCCATCGAATATGACCGTAACGCTGAAATCGCCCGATCTAATTCCTGGTACGTCTGTTCTTGCTAAGCCTGCTAATACGATTGTGACATCAGTGCTTGAGTCTGATAATGAGGTTGGTACATGGCAACCTTTGTCGGAATTGAATTGGGATGGCAATTGGCCGCAGCTTGCCGTATCGTTACCGTTGCGTGGTGTTGCGCAGCAATTGGTGTTACAAGCTGAATTGGTGGATTGTAAATATGATTCTCATGCTGATGCGCAGGTTTGTTTCCACCTGAGAGTACCGTTAGAGACGCTGTGTTCTCCTACAAATATTGATAAAATAACAGCTTCTTTGATTGCTCATTTTGGTCGAAAAATAAATATCACGACAGAAGTAGGCCCAGTGCGGCATACTGCACACGCGCTGGCGCAAAAGGAGTTTTTGTTGCGTCAGCGCCAAGCTGAGGACAATATCAATAGCGACCCTTTTGTACAGAGTTTGATACACGAATTTGACGCTACGATTGTCCCTGGATCGGTTAAGGTTGTTTGAATTAAGTTGTTTGAAAAATCGTTAAATTTATAAGATTTTTAGTTTAATAGCATATTAAGTTAAGTATTACGTAATCTATTGCATAAGCTATTACG
>CAZMPS010000115.1:0-6049 GCA_964568305.1 uncultured Burkholderiaceae bacterium | reverse complement strand
CCTTCGTGCTGCGTATAATCAATCATCTCTGTTGTTTTCAATACATCACGCGATACGGTATAGACGGTACCAAAATCATCCGCCAATCCCATTTTGATCGCCACAGCACCGCTCCAAAATAAGCCCGAAAACATGTCTGGTGTTTCCTTCAAGCGCTTACCACGACCTTTGCGTACTACATCGATAAATTGCTGGTGAATTTCATTCAACATTCCTTTTGCATACGCTTTCTGTTTATCCGTTTGTGGGCTAAACGGATCCATAAAACCTTTATTCTCACCCGCTGTCAGCAACCTACGTTCAACGCCCACCTTATTCATCAAACCCGTAAAACCAAATCCATCCATCAAAACACCGATGGAACCAACGATACTGGCTTTATTGACATAAATTTTATCTGCCGCAGCAGCAATATAGTACCCACCCGATGCGCACACTTCCTCCACCACAACATACAAGGGTTTTTTAGGATAAATTTTACGCAAACGTCCTATCTCATCATTGATCATTCCTGCTTGTACTGGACTACCGCCAGGACTATTGATATGCAAAATAACACCGACCGATCCACTGTTTTCGTAAGCACGATTTAGTGCTGGAATCACTGTTTTTGCCGCGCCATTACCACGGACATCAATCGCGCCATCAATATTGATCAGTGCGACATGACGCCCAGAAATATCGGCTTCAGTATTACTTAAATCAGAAAACTGCCAGATGGAAAATATGACGATGGCGAATGTAAGTAATTTGAAAAATATCCCCCAGCGCCGCTGCGTACGTTGTTCTTTTAATGTGGCGAATACCAAATTTTCCAACACGGTACATTCCCATCTATCTTTGGATGGTGATGGAAGTATGGAAGAACGGTCAATATTATCGTTACTCATGATTTTGCTTTAAAAGTTGTAATTCAATTATGTTGTTAATGTTATTGTCAATATTCGAGCTTATTCAATATTTAACTTACTCAATATTAAGTACTGACAATGTTGGGACCATTATCTGTTTGCCAATACACAAAATTATCTTCCTCAATGACTGGAATAGTCTGCAAACGCCGACCTCGACAAGGACCGCCTACGCAATAACCGGTTTCTGGCTCATAAAGCGCACCATGTGTCGCGCACATGAGATACAAACCACTGGAATCAAAAAACTCACCTTCCATCCAATCAAGCTCTATCGGCACATGAGCACAGCGATTCAAATAGGCATAAACCTTACCATCGTAGCGCACAACAAACCCAACATTGTGGCCAGTATGCGTATTAGCATCAGCAGTTAGCCTAAAACGCACACCTTTACCGCCATCTTCAAGTGCACTCGATGCACAAATTACAATATTACTCATCATCAATCGCAATTGATATGATCAGCATACTTAATACATTTAACATATGGGATTAAATGATGATTAAGCATTTTCATTCAACCACTGATGCAACTGCACCACTGACGAAGCAGCATATAAAGGCTGCATTGCCAACAATTCATGTTCTGGATGCGCGCCATATTGCACCGCAATTCCCGCCGCACCAGCATTTGCTGCCATCTGCAAATCGTGCGTTGTGTCACCCACCATCACGGTACGACTGATGTCTTGCCCTAACTCACGCGTCAATTCTTGCAACATCGCCGGATGCGGTTTAGAAAAAGTTTCATCCGCACAACGACTAGCATCAAATAAAGGTAATAAACCCGTTGCTTCCAAGGAGCGATTCAAACCAACACGATTCTTTCCGGTCGCGATCGCAAGAAAATAGTTCTGCTGCGACAGTTCATGCAACATTTCCCGCACACCATCAAACAAACCTAGCTCATGATCGCGGCTCAAATAATGCACGCGATAACGCGCAACCATATGGGCGTAGTCTTTTTCCTCCAAATCAGGCACAGCGCGCTGCATCGCTTCATGCAAGCTCAGTCCTATCACATGAGAAGCAAGGGATGCATCAGGAATAGGCAACCCCAAATCTTGCGCTGAGGCCTGGATACACTTCACAATCGTAGCGGTACTATCAAGTAAAGTCCCATCCCAGTCAAACACAATTAAATCAAACTTTTTTCTTGCCATAATTACAAATTCCGAATAATTTCTATAAATTTCTTAAGAACTTTGCACACTCACCAGCCAAAGGGGCTTTAAGCGTAATTGGCTTACCGCTTTCAGGATGGACAAATGTGATTTGATGCGCGTGTAAAAACATACGTTTCAAAACGCCATGCGGATTATCGGTTTTTTGTAACAAACGATTCAAAGCAAAATCACCATACTTATCATCACCCGCGATAGGAAAGCCACTAGCTGACAAATGCACTCTGATCTGATGCGTACGACCAGTCTTCAATTCCGCTTCCAACAAAGCAAAATGCTGATACTTATACAACAAATTAAACACCGTATGCGATGCCAAACCATCCTCTTGCACCCTCACGCGACGCTCTCCATCTGGCGTTGTAAATTTAAAAAGTGGCAATTTAATATGCTGACGTGGATTATTCCAATCACCATGCACCAATACTAAATAACGTTTATCAATTACAGAAGTGCGAATTTGCTCATGTAAATTAACGAGCGCCGAACGTTTCTTCGCCAACAACAGAATGCCGGAAGTTTCTCTATCTAAACGATGTACTAATTCAAGAAACTTGGCATCTGGCCGCGCTGCGCGTAATTGCTCAATCACGCCATAACTCACGCCCGAACCACCATGCACAGCGACACCAGCAGGCTTGTCTATGACTAGCAAATGCGCATCTTCAAACAAAATATTGAATTCCATGCCAGGCACGGACGATGTAGATTTTTCAGCCATGCGCATCGGCGGAATGCGCACGACATCGCCCGCTTCGAGACGATAAGTTTGATCGATACGTCCCTTGTTGATTCGCACCTCACCCGAACGTAAGACACGATACACATGACTTTTCGGAACACCCTTGCAAACACGCAATAGATAATTATCAATGCGTTGACCAGCTTCTTCATCGGAGATAGTCGCAAACTGAACGGAAAATCTGTTGAACCCTTTCAAGTCCTTCACTAAGCCCTTCATTTTAAATATATAATCATTCGAGAATAAAAAGACTATTCTACACAGGGGCGTCTCCATCAGCCTCGCCAATTTGCAAATTTGGTGGAAAAGATGTGTATGTATCCTCTTTACGCGAACCTAGGTTGCACCGCTGTTGTAATCGGATAACGCGCAAAGACGCTGGATAAAATAGTTGGATCATAAGGATAAACGTAGCGAGCAAACCAACATTGATGCTTGCTACAGGCAATTGCTAAAGGTAATGAAGTGATTGGGTGATGGCAAATTACAGGGTTATGACCAATTTACCAATTTACCAATTAACAAGGTAACAAAGTATTTAAAGTGCTTAAGATATTGAAGGTATTTTAAGGTGTTGTTAAAACGTATGTCGTTGAATCTAGTCATTTCGCCAATTTTTTGCACAGTATTTTCACGCAGCACATGGCTTCTAGGTCAGCTTTTTTATAGCATCATGCATGCACACATGCAAATTACGACTGACTGTACCATACCTCAATATTACTGACGCTTAGTTTGCCACTTTGAAACAATCCTCTCCCGCCAACTATTTCATCCTCACATACATCCGATTATTTTTACTGCTTGCAAACATATAAGCAGCACGAAAGATGGCCTAAAAACCACGGAGTAAAAGACAATGAAACGCATGTTATTTAATGCTACACAGCAAGAAGAATTGCGCGTAGCCATCGTCGATGGACAAAAACTCATCGATATTGATATCGAAACCGCAGGACGTGAACAACGCAAATCCAATATATACAAAGGTATCATCACCCGTATTGAACCTTCGCTAGAGGCCTGTTTCGTCAACTACGGCGAAGAGCGCCATGGCTTCTTACCATTTAAAGAAGTAGCGCGAACCTACTTCAAAGAAGGAATTGATGTACGTAACACGTCGATCAAAGAAGCGTTGCGCGAAGGCCAAGAAATTATGGTCCAAGTGGAAAAGGAAGAACGCGGCAACAAAGGGGCGGCATTAACTTCCTTCATTTCACTGGCAGGTCGCTATTTGGTTTTGATGCCAAACAATCCACGTGGTGGCGGTGTATCGCGCCGTGTCGAAGGCGAAGAACGCCAGGAACTACGGGAAACCATGGATAAACTCGACTTGCCATCCGGTATGTCAGTGATTGCCCGTACTGCAGGTATTGGTCGCAATGTGGACGAGTTGCAATGGGATTTGAATTACTTGATGCAATTGTGGCGTGCAATCGAAGGTGCTGGCAAATCAGCCGCAGGCGCTTTTTTGATTTATCAAGAATCGTCGTTAGTCATTCGCGCTAAACGCGATTATTTTCAACCAGATAACCGCGAGATTTTGATAGATACCCATAATATTTACGAACAAGCTCATCAGTTCATGAGTCACGTCATGCCAGACATGGTACACCGCGTCAAACGCTACAGCGACGACGTGCCCTTGTTCTCACGCTTCCAAATCGAACATCAAATCGAAACCGCGTATTCACGCACAGTTCCACTCCCTTCCGGTGGCGCTATCGTTATCGATCATACAGAAGCGTTGGTATCGATTGACGTCAACTCTGCACGCGCTACCCGTGGTTCCGACATTGAAACAACTGCTTTCAATACCAACTGCGAAGCAGCGGAAGAGGTTGCACGTCAATTACGCCTGCGCGATTTAGGCGGTTTGATTGTGATTGACTTCATCGATATGGAAAATGCCCGGAATCAACGGGAAGTCGAAACTCGCTTGAAAGACGCCTTGCACTTCGACCGTGCGCGCGTCCAAATGGGCAAAATCTCACGCTTTGGTTTAATGGAATTATCGCGCCAACGCTTGCGTCCTTCCTTGTCCGAAGGTAGTCATGTGACTTGCCCACGTTGCAGTGGAACAGGACATATTCGTGATACAGAATCATCCGCGTTGCAAGTCTTGCGCATCATTCAAGAAGAAGCAATGAAGGAAAATTCCGCCACCCTGCACGTGCAAGTACCCGTGGATGTAGCTGCATTTTTGCTAAATGAAAAGCGTGGGGAAGTTCTAAAAATTGAAACCCGCCACCGCGTCACTATCATTCTCATTCCCAATAAACATTTGGAAACGCCGCATTACAAATTGGAGCGCATCAAACACGATGACCCACGTCTAGAAGAACACATTGCCAGCTATACCATGGCAGAGGAAGCCGAGACCGACATTGCTTACAACAAAAATAAACAAGAAGAAATAAAAAAATCGCGCCAAGAAGCAATGGTAAAAACTATTACACCGGAGCACGCACCCATAGTAGATCGCACGAGAACAGGAATAGGAAGAGATAGAGCGACTACAAGCATATCAGATATTATTACGTCATCAACAAAAGGCATTTTCAACCAAATCAACAAAATTATTGCATTCTTCCGCAAGCAACCCACAACCACGACAGCCACCACAACGCTGCCAAACAAACATCAATCTCACCATGATCGCAACGATCGTAATGGCCGTGGACAACGTGGGCGTAACCGCAACAACAAAGGACGTGGAGAGAGAGAAGATAAGGAAGCTACACTCACGACCACTCAAAAAGAAGTGAACAAACCGGTACAAATTCATCAAAACAATGTGAGCTTGCATTTACAAGCCACGGAGGCCAAACCGACACAACCACAACGGCAACCACGTCAACCACGCTCACCGCAAGCTGTACGTGAAACGCATGAAAATAAACGCAAGGATGCAGCAACACCAACAACCTCTGAAGAAAATGCTGATCCAATCACAAAAAACAATCGCCTAAATACAGCGACTACAGCAAATACAGCAAATACAGCAAATACAGCAGCAGATCGTCATTCGGCGACGCAAATAATGGCGGAAAACGGCAACGAAGCTGTGTTACCAATCATGACAACCACAAACGGCCCAGCTGTTGAAGGAAGTGAACAAAGTGAGGAACCACGTCGTCGTCGTCGTCGTGGCGGTCGCAATCGCAATCGCCGCGAACGAGATACTCATGAAGTTGAGGAAGCTGGGG
>CAZMPS010000114.1:0-6090 GCA_964568305.1 uncultured Burkholderiaceae bacterium | reverse complement strand
AATTAGAGCAATTGATGCCCGGTCGGGATTATTTGTCGAACGAAGCGCAATTGGTGTGGGCGATTTGGAAAAGCCGCGTTGATAGCAGCGATGCCAATGTCGTGCGTTGGCAGCAAATGATGCATTTGGCTCAGCATGCCGAGGATCCTTTGGTGTGGATACATCCGGTTTCGCCAAATTCACAAAATGCGATGGAAAGTGCTTTTTTGCAGGCCTATAGCCAACGTCAACCTGTGTGCCGGATAACGCTAGATTGGCGTGCTGCATCGCTGATGCCGTTATATGAGCAAGCATGGCCAGAATTAGTGGATGAATCGCTTAACGAGGATTGTAGGGACACCCCTTTTGGGTGCCCTGCACCAGACATCGTCACGCCCCCTAATTTGTCTATCTATCCAGCCAGCAGCCTGGAAAAAGAAGCGCAGCATGGAGCGCTATCGGTGTTGGACTGTCTGCAAGAAGGCAAAACCAACATCGCCTTTGTTGCTCAGGATCTCCTGGTTGCAAGACGGATTAGTGCTTTGTTGGCACGCGCACAAGTGTTGGTAAAAGATGAAACTGGCTGGAAATTATCCACCACCAGAGCGGCCGCATCATTGGCCGCATGGCTGGATGTGGTGGCGACGCAGGCTAATGTGGTGGTATTGCTGGATTGGCTGAAATCGCCTTTTAGTACTCTGTATGTTGATGGTAAACATGAGCAAATCATGGCGATAGAAATGGCTGTGCATCAAGCTAATATCATGCAAGGATGGACAGAGATCACCGCTGCATTAGAAAAACTGCCTACAGAACAAGCGCTGCTGCAGCAAATTGCCAATCAGGCGTGCCTTTTCAAAGGTCGCAAAAGTTTGCTTGAATGGAGTACCTTGACGCGCAATACGCTACAGATCTTTGGAATGGAAGCCGCATTGGCTGCTGATGTAGCTGGCGCGCAAGTATTAGAAATATTGACTGAAATTGCGCAGGATGAGCAGGATAATCAAGCGGAAATGTTTTCGTTCTCCGAGTGGCGTGCATTTTTGCGTTTGCAATTGGATGCGGTGTCGTTTGCTACGACTAGCGCGGATTATCGCGTGGTGATGTTGCCATTGAACGGCGCGCGTTTGCGTTCTTTCGACGCTATTTTGATGGTGGGTTGTGATGCGACGCATTTGCCTTCACAAGCGAGTGAGACGCTCTTTTTTGGCAATACAGTGCGACGTGAATTGGGTTTGCCAACTAGAGAAATGCGCCAGCAGCAACAGTTGCGTGATTTTGCCGCTTTGTTGCATAGTCCGGCTGCCATCGTTTTATCCTGGCAGGCTTATCAAAATGGCCAACCCCAAGCCGCCAGTGCCTGGATTGAACGCTTGCAATTGACCTTGGAATGCGCCGCCGTACCTAAATTGCCCGTTCATACATGCAGCATCAATTGGCATGATTTGATCTCGCACCCAACGTCCCGGCCAGCACCGTCAGCCGCACAATTATTGCCAGCCAAACTATCCGCCAGCGGCTACAACAGCCTGCTTGCGTGTCCGTATCAATTTTTCGCCACTCGCATGCTGGGGTTGAGTACCTTGGCGGAATTGTCTGAAATGCCAGAAAAGCGGGATTATGGCGATTGGCTGCATGAAATATTAAAGATTTATCACACGTCCATGCCGAATGATGTAGGCAATCGCGAGCAGGCATTACGCCAGATTTCTGAACAGGTTTTTTCCCCAGCGTTAGCGAAAAATCCAGCCGTGTTGGCCTATTACACCCGTTGGCAAAAAGTGATTCCAGCGTATCTGGAGTGGGCAAACGCGTGGGAAGAGCAGGGTTGGCATTTGCTCAGTGCCGAGCAATGGTACGAGCGGCGCTTGCAATGGCCAGAAGGAGAAATCCTGCTGCACGGTCGCATCGACAGAATCGACACCAACGAGGCAGGTGAATACAGCGTTTTAGATTACAAAACCCGCGTCCAACCATCGCTGAAAAGCAAATTGGCAACGGGTGAAGATCAGCAATTACCGTTTTATGGCGTGTTGTTGCAGACAGCAGAAACCACTACCGCAGCTGTCTCTGCGCATTACGTCGCGTTAGAACTCAATCGAGACAAAACCGGCGCCGCCGCAGCGCCAGATTATGCGAACTGGCAACACGCGCTGGAAAAATCCATCACCACCAATCTGCGCGCTATTCAAACGGGGACGGCTTTGCCTGCGAATGGAATTGCTTCGGTTTGTGAGTATTGTGAAATGCGTGGTGTTTGTCGTAAGGGGGCTTGGTGAGTTTTGTTAGCATTCGTCGTTCTCGCGGGTGTAGGCGGGAACCTAGTGTCTTTCGTCGCGCACTCAACATATTTGCCAATCTATAAGCATAAAAACAACTAGCCATGATGTGAAAACGACACTGGATTCCCGCCTACACCCGCGGGAACAACGGGTTTAAAAATCTGGAATAAATAAGAATTAATTTAATGCACACCTCATCTCCCCCTTACGAAATCAACAACCAAGCCGCCACCGCGCAGGACTTTATTGCGCTGGCTTGTGATCCACAGCGTTCAGTGGTGGTGCAGGCTTGTGCGGGTAGTGGCAAGACTTGGTTGTTGGTGGGGCGGATGTTGCGTTTGTTGTTGGCGGGGGCGGAGCCTGCTAGTTTGCTGGCGATTACGTTTACGCGTAAAGCGGCGCAGGAGATGCGTGAGCGCTTGATGCAGTTGTTGCATGAATTGGCCGTGGGGTCGGATCAGCAGGTGGAGGCATTGTTGTTGGAGCGCGCGGTGGCGGCGGCTGATTTGGCGCGTTTGGTGCCGGTGGCGCGGGGTTTGTATGCGCGGGTGTTGGCTAGTCCGCAGGCGCTGTCGATTGATACGTTTCACAGCTGGTTTTTGCGTTTATTGCAAATTGCACCGCTTGCGTCTGAAGTGCCGCATGGGTATGCCTTGTCGGAAAACAGTAGCGAATTGATCGCTAAGGCGTATCGCTCGTTCATGCAAAACGATGTGAAACGTCCAGAAATCAAAGACGCTTTGTTGCGTTTGTATGACATGGTGGGCGATTTCAATGCGAAAGGTTTGCTAGATGCTTTTGTCAGCAAACGGGCAGAGTGGTGGGCTGCGACGCATCTTGTTCAGGATGGTCAGCCAGGTACGCCGTTGGAGTGGTTGCAGGCGTTGTGCGGTCGCGATGCGCAATCTGATGCGCGGTTGACGCTTTGGCAGGATGTTGCACTGATCCAGCGGATACAGAACATCGCCAGCTTATTGGGCAAAGGCACGGCGACTAATCAGAAGCGTGCTACGGCAATTGAGATGAGCATGAGTGCTGAAGCGAGTTTGGAGAGTTTCAATGCTTTGTATTTTGAGTTCTTTAGCGCTGATGGCGTATTGCGTAAAAATGCCAAAACCAAAAACTTAACCGCTGCTATCGAACAGGCTTACGGCCAGCATGATGGTTTGCAATTATTTGATGATGAATTTACCTCTGTTGCCGAAGCGTTAGAAAAGCTTCAACAACGTAGCAGCGAACCCGACGTCATTGCTTTGAATGCTGCACTTTTTACTGCTGGCAATGCCTATCTTTTGCAGTATCAAGCCATCAAAGCTGAGCAGCGCGTGCTGGATTTTGCTGATTTGGAATGGCATGCCTATCGTTTGTTGATGGATGAGGAACACGCGGCTTATTTGCATAGCCGCTTGGATGCACGGTATCAGCATATTTTGTTGGATGAGTTCCAGGATACTAATCCTTTGCAATGGCATATTTTGCGTTCGTGGTTAGAGGCGTATGGCGCGCAGGCGAATCAGCCTAGCGTGTTTGTCGTGGGTGATCCGAAGCAGTCGATTTATCGTTTTCGCCGTGCTGAGCCGCGTGTGTTTGATGCGGCGAGTGACTTGCTGGCAGAGCAGGGTGCGGTGCTGTTGCGGACTAATCAAACCAGGCGGAATGCGCCGGAAATTATTGCGAGTTTGAATACTTGCTTTTTAGAGCACTCTAAAAACGATCATTTCTTCGCTCACACGACTTTGCAGCCGCAATCGGGAGCGGTGTGGCGTTTGCCTTTAATTGAGCAAATCGAGCAAATTAAGCAGCAACCTGCGAATGAAGAAGAGACCAGTTTGTGTTTGCGTGATCCTTTTAATGAAGCACGGGAAGAAGAGGACGATACACGTCGCTACGAGGAAGGCTTGGCTGTGGCACAAGCGATTACACAGGCGAAATTGACTTGTGATGCCCGTTGGTCGGACGTCATGTTGCTGGTCAAAAAGCGCAAGCATTTGATCGTTTATGAACGTGCATTGCGCGCGGCAGGGATTCCCTTTGTATCGGATAAACCAGGTGGTTTGCTGACGTCTTTGGAAGTGGCGGATTTGATGGCTTTATTACGTTTCTTGATGACGCCAGAAAATGATGTCTGTTTGGCGCAGGTATTGAAGTCGCCCATCATGGAAGCCAATGATGAAGATTTGATCGCTTTAGCATTGCGCAAGGAAAAGTCATGGTGGCAGCGTTTGCAAGTTGCTGCGGAGGATACGACTTCAACTAATGTGGCACTTTTGCGTGCGGCCAGTTTATTGACGAAATGGTTGCGGGTAGCGCCATTTCTGCCAGTACATGATTTGCTCGACATGATTTTGTATGACGGCGAGTTGATTGCTCGTTATGCGCAAGCCGCGCCGGCTATGATGCGCAGTCAGGTGATCGGGAATATCGAAGCCTTTATCGCTTTGTCTTTGAATATGGATGGCGGGCGTTATCCCAGTTTGCCTCGGTTTTTGGATGCGCTGCGTGTGCTGCAAAACGGCGTCGAAAGCGACGCGCCGGATGAAGCGCAAATTGATGCTTCGATTGATGCGGTGCGTATTCTGACCATTCATAGTGCCAAGGGTTTGGAAGCATCCATCGTAGTCTTACTTGACGCCAATCACAGCAAACCAGCGCGGGACGATAGCGGAATTTTGTGCCACTGGCCGCCGGATGGTATCAAGCCGCTGCATTTTTCTGCTTTTGGACGTAAAGATGCAAGAGGCGCAGCGCGCGATGGTTTGTTTGCAGCAGAAGAAATGTACAAATTGCAGGAAGATAAAAACTTGTTGTACGTCGCTATGACGCGCGCTAAAAGAGTACTCATCATCAGTGGTGTGGCGGAGGCGGGTAAACCGGCTGCCGATGGTGATGTTGCCGGTGTAGTTGGTGTAGTTGGTGTAGTTGGTGTAGTCAGCGGGAGTTGGTATGACAGCTTGCAACACGTACCGGTTTTTCATGCGAAAAATGTATCGAATGACATGGATCATTCTTTGCCAGAAAAACAGGAGGAATCATTTCGCTGGCCGATTTTTAATCCCCCGCTCATGCCGGCTAAATCAGTTTTGCCTTCTACGCCTGATGATGAAAACACCGTAGCGATTGAAGAAGGAGTCGCTTTACATGCCTTGATGGAGCGATTGACACAATCTTCGTCTCATTGGCCGATTGCCATTCCGGCACCAGACGTCATCGCGCGTTCTTTGCCTTGTCCTTTACCTATGGCCAAGCTGATTCACCAGCAGGCAGCGACGATTCTGTCGCAACCAGATTTGGCCCGTTTTTACGATCCTAGCCAGTACACCTTTGCGCGCAATGAAATGGAAATGTTGGTCAATCAGCAAACTTTGCGCGTGGATCGCTTGGTGATTGTGCAGGATGTGGTGTGGATATTGGATTACAAACGGCAGTTTCTTGAGTCGGATCGGGCGAATTATCAGGCGCAGTTGCAGCGCTATCGGGAGGTTTGTTTGGCGATTTTCCCAGGGAAAACGATTAGAACTGCGTTGATTACGGTGGATGGGGTTTTGTGGGAAATCAATTGCCCTTTCCCATGAAACTCCCTTCTCCCGTGAGCAGAAAGGGGGTGAGGATAAGGGGATGTAATGTTTTTTCTTGGTGAATAAATGTTAAAAAGACCAGAAATGGTAGATGTGTTGTAATATATGCATGCAATATTGGTAATTATTTTTCAATTATAGAAATTATTTAAACATTAATGCTATCAAACTCAACACTGACATCCGCAGCCTCATTGCTGTTATTTCAATCACAAAATCACCATCCGCATGGTTCAGCAGCGCAACGGCTTTCA
>CAZMPS010000113.1:0-6095 GCA_964568305.1 uncultured Burkholderiaceae bacterium | reverse complement strand
ATTCGAACTTATCGACAGCCTTCATCAAACCGATATTGCCTTCTTGAATGAGATCCAAGAATTGCAAACCACGGTTGGTATATTTTTTTGCGATCGAAATAACTAAGCGCAAGTTGGCTTCTGTCATCTCACGTTTGGCTTTGCGCGCCTTCATTTCACCTGCTGCCATTTGGCGATAAATATTGCGTAAATCTGGCAAAGGCAAAACAACCTGGGTTTGCAAATCAATCAGTTTTTGTTGCAATTGTTTGATAGCAGGAATATTGCGAGCAAGAACGGCGCTGTAAGGATGATTGTCATTAGCCTCACCATCAACCCAGTTCAAATTGGTTTCATTGCCAGGAAACGTTTTGATGAAATGAGCGCGTGGCATGCCACACTTGTTGACGGCTACATCGAGGATTTGTCTTTCTATACGACGTACTTGATCGACTTGACTGCGCAAGGTGTCACATAACTTTTCCACCACTTTTGCGGTGAAGCGTATGCCTAATAATTCTTGGGAAATAGCGTTTTGAGCGGCAACGTACTCTGGTGAGTTGTAGCCATCTTTTTCAAGCGCTTGGTGCATTTTGTTAAATTGCGTGGAAATCACTGCATATTTTTCAAGTGCACCTGTTTTTAATTGATCTAATTGTTCTGCAGAAATGGTGGTGGCGCCAGAAGCACTACCTTCGTCTTCTTCATCCTCTTCTTCTTCGTCTTCTTCATCCTCTTCTTCATCTTCTTCGGAAGTGATGTTGAGTATGGGGCCATCATCAGTAACGGCACTCAAATCAACCAAACCATCGACGATTTCATCGATTCTGATTTCGTCGTTTGCGATTTTCTCACTGGCGGTAAGAATTTCAGCAATGGTCGTTGGACAAGCAGAAATGGCTTGTATCATATCTTTCAAGCCATCTTCGATTCGTTTGGCGATGACGATTTCGCCTTCGCGCGTCAACAGTTCGACCGAACCCATTTCGCGCATATACATGCGCACAGGATCGGTGGTGCGACCAAAATCAGAGTCTACTGTGGACAATGCGGCTTCTGCTGCAGCTTCTGCTTCTTCGTCGCTAGCAACCGTTGCGACGTTGTCGGATAATAGTAACGTTTCTGCATCTGGTGCGTGGTCATAAACCACAATGCCCATGTCATTGAAGGTAGTGATAATGCCTTCAATAGCTTCTGGATCGATAATATTTTCGGGTAAGTGATCGTTAATTTCAGCGTAAGTCAAGAAACCACGTTCCTTACCAAACTTAATTAAGTTCTTCAGCTTCTGGCGGCGACGTTCTAATTCTTCTTCTGTTGCTTCAGAATCGGTAGAAAACGCGTCTTTCAGCAATGCCTTTTCTTTGGCTTTGCGATCTTTTGCTTTTGCTTTATCAACTGCCTTCAATTCGGCGCGCTCAACCGCATTCAATGCGGCGACTTCGTCGTTTTCAGGTTGAAATTCTTTTGGTTTGCGACCACGTCTGCCGGGTACTTTGACTAAAGGCAGAACATAATTGGATGTGTCGATGGTCGCCAAAACCGCTGCGTCAGTTGTTTGGTTGACTACTGGGGCGCTAGTTTCTGATTTGGCTTGAGTTTTTTCACTTTTGGCCGCCGCTTTCGTTTGCTTAGCAACGGTCTTCGATTCAGTTTTCTTAGTTGTCACGGATGCTTTCGATTAGACGGTGTCTGGCTTTATTTGCACTAAAGACAAGTAGGCGGCAGACTGGGTGTAAAGTAATATAAGTTGAATTTGATTACTTGTTTTTTGCCTTCGTTCCTTTGGCAATACGACCGAGCATTATACTACATACAAGTATTTTCCTCCAGCAGCCCAAGCCAAAAAATCTAGCGCGCTAGTGTGGCGTAATACCGTTGGATGATTCTCGTCGCAATTGTTCTTGTTGAAGCGTTAACTCACGATAACGAGTGCGCATTTCTTCTATGCTTAATCCACTCTTTACAAGTTGTTCCAATTGCGCGCTGAGTACTTGCATTTTGGTTTTTCTCACCGCATCAATAAGCTCCAGTTGTGCTGTTTCTATGCTTGATTCTGTATCGGCAGCAATTTCGGCGATGATGGCATCAAATTCTGCATCTTGCGTACGTAAGTGCTCAGCTAAGGTTGCAAAACGGGCATGTGCTCCCATTTCTTTGCTTGCTGTCACCAGGCGTACCAGCATATCGGCGTGTGCTGGTGCTAATTGTTCCGCCGCAAGCAGGGCTGCTTGATCCAATCCTGATGCTAGTGTGGGATGTGCTACCAATAAGCGCATGATTTGGCGTACCAAACCTAAAGGTTGTTGCCGTTTTTTGATTGGTGGTACTAAACGTGTGCGTGCAATGGGTGTATTGAGATCGAATAAAGTTTCAATTTCACTTGCTGTGGTTTGTGTTGTTTGTGCCAAGTTACGCACGATTTGTAGGCGTAAAGCCGAAGGTGTCATTGCTTGCAACAAAGGTTTGGCATCAAATTGCGTGCGCGCACGTCCTTCCGAGGTATTTAAATCGTTGCTTCCTATAACCTCATTCAATAAAAATTGTGACAAAGGCATCGCATCGTTGATTTGCTGCTCAAAAGCGTGCGCGCCGAATTCTCGAATATAGCTATCTGGATCGTGTTCAGAGGGTAAGAAAAGAAATTTGATGCTTTTGTTGTCAGAGATGAAGGGTAGGCTAGCTTCTAATGCACGTCGTGCAGCGCGTCTGCCGGCGGTATCTCCATCAAAGCTAAAAATAATGCAATCAGTTTGGCGCAATAATTTTTGCACATGCGTCGCGCTGCAGGCAGTGCCTAAGGTAGCGACTGTTTGTGGGAAGCCGTATTGCGACAATGCCACCACATCCATGTAGCCTTCGGTGACTAAGGCATAACCGCTATTGCGTATGGCGAGGCGTGCTTCAAACAAGCCGTATAACTCATTGCCTTTTTGGAATAGAGGTGTTTCTGGCGAGTTCAAATACTTCGGTTCACCTTTATCCAGCACGCGCCCGCCGAAACCGATGACTTGTCCTTTTTGATTCCGAATCGGAAACATGATGCGATCACGGAAGCGGTCATACCGTTTTTGCTGTTGATTGTCTTGTTCGGTTTTGGTGATGACAAGACCAGCTTCAACCAGTTTGTAATCATCATAATCGGCAAAGACAGCACGCAAACCATCCCACGCATCAATCGCATAACCTAATCCAAATTTGGCTGCGATTTCACCAGACAAGCCACGTGCTTTTAAGTAGGAAATCGCATTCGGTGCCAGTCGTAATTGGGCACGGTAATAATCACAGGCTTGTGTCATGCAATCCGATAAAGCCAGACTTTTTTTCTGTGTTTCAGCGCGTTGTGCAGGAGCGATTTTGTCATTGCTTTCTGGTACTACTATTCCATTATTTTGCGCAATTTCTTGCACTGCTTCGACAAAGCCCAGGCCTGAATATTCCATCAGAAAACCAATCGCCGTACCATGCGCGCCGCAGCCAAAGCAGTGATAAAACTGCTTGCTAGGGCTGACGGTAAAGCTGGGTGATTTTTCGTTATGAAATGGGCATAACCCCATAAAATTGGCACCACCTTTCTTCAATTGAACATACTGCCCCACGATATCAACGATATCAATGCGGTTGAGTAAATCCTGGATGAAGGATTGTGGAATCATGAGGGTGAATTACTTGGATAAAGCCGTTTTTACTAGGCCGGATACTTGCGTCATGTCGGCTTTGCCAGCCAATCTTGCTTTCAAAATTGCCATGACTTTGCCCATGTCTTGTGGGCCGGCGGCGTTGGTTTCTGCGATGGCTGCCGTGATTGCAGCGTTAATTTCTGCTTCGGATAAAGGCGCTGGTAAATAGGTTGAAAGAATAGCCAATTCTGCTTTTTCAATATCGGCCAAATCTTGACGCTGCCCAGCTTCAAATTGGCTGATTGAATCTTTGCGTTGCTTTACCATTTTTTCAAGAATGGCGAGGATGTGGGCGTCGGTGAGTTCGATTCGCTCATCCACTTCTTTTTGTTTCATCGCTGCGGTGAGCAAACGGATGGTATTGAGCTTCCCTGTTTCTTTGGCACGCATGGCGTTTTTCATGTCTTCAGTGATTTGTTCTTTTAGACTCATTATGTTCTTTCGTTATTTTTTCGTGGTTAAAAATCCCAATACAAAAAACCCGCTGCGTATTATCGTAGCGGGTTCTGATTCGCTGCAACCTTAATTGCAGCGCGTATGCTAGGAAATTAGAATAATTTCTTAGGCAGCTGTTGGCTGCGGATGCGCTTGTAGTGACGTTTTACAGCTGCTGCTAATTTGCGTTTACGTTCAGCGGTTGGCTTTTCGTAGAATTCGCGCGCACGCAACTCGGTTAAAAGGCCGGTTTTTTCAATAGTGCGCTTGAAGCGACGCATAGCAACTTCGAACGGCTCATTTTCTTTTAGACGAATTGTGGTCATGTGAATTAATTAAAAGTACGTTGAATACGTTGGTTTTACGGAAAGAGCGAGACTCTAGCAGGTTTTTTGAGATTATGGAAGGGTTTTGGCGTGTAAAAATGTGTTTTTAATGTGTTCTTTTAACGTTTTTAATGTTTTCTAATATTTTTGCGTTCTTAAATCGATAATCCAGCTGCCATGCCAGAAGCCCATGCCCATTGGAAGTTGTAGCCTCCCAGCCAACCTGTGACATCGACTGCTTCTCCCACAAAATAGAGTCCGGGTACTTTGTGACTCATCATAGTTTGTTGTGACAATGCCTTTGTATCGATGCCGCCGCGCGTGACTTCTGCTTTGCGATAACCTTCCGAACCGTTGGGCGTGATGCGCCATTGATTGAGTGATTGGCCGAGCGCTTGTAGCTGTTTATCTGGGATATCGGCGATACGCATATTGGCTTGTAAGTCGTAGCCATAGTTGATGAGCCAGTTTTCTGCTAGACGTGAGGGCAGCCATTGCGCTAGTAAATTGCCGAGATTTTTTTTGAACTGGCCTTTGCCTTGAATGAATACTTCGGCCACATTCATTTCAGGTAGTAAATTAATTTCCAGCGTTTTGCCCATTTCCCAAAAGCTGGAGATTTGTAATACCGCTGGGCCAGATAGGCCGCGATGGGTAAAGAGTAAATCTTCCCGAAATTGAATTTGTTGATTTTGTTGTCGTTGCGATTTTTTATTGTCGAATTGTGCTGACCCAGTTTCTGCCCCAATTTTGATGTCCACTTCCAGCGCCAAACCGGATAGCGCAGCAAACGAGTGCCATGTGATTGAATCAAAGCGGAGTGGTACTAGGGCTGGATGTGGATTGATGACAGGGATGTTGAATTGTTTGGCAACGTGGTAGGCAAAATCTGTGGCGCCTATGGCGGGAATGGATGGGCCGCCTGTGGCAATCACCAGTTTGCGGGCGTGTATTACGCCGTTGTTGGTTTCAATGCGAAAGATGTTTTCATGGGCAATGTTGGTTTGGCCCAATTGCAATACTTTGCATGGCATGCGCCATGTTACGTTGCCCACATCGCATTCCGCTTTGAGCATGTGAATGATATCTTCTGCTGAATTGTCGCAAAATAATTGTCCTTTATGTTTTTCATGAAAGCCAATTTGGTAGCGTTTGATCAGCGTCAAAAAATCTTGTGGGGTATAGCGTGACAAGGCACTTTTGCAGAAATGTGGATTTTGCGATAAAAAGTTTTGTGGGCTGGTGTTGATGTTGGAGAAGTTACAACGTCCGCCGCCTGAAATACGGATTTTCTCGGCCAATTTGGTGGCATGGTCTAGCAAAATTACTGTTTTGCCACGTTGGCCTGCCACGCCGGCGCACATCATGCCGGCGGCGCCTGCGCCTATTACTGCAACATCGTATTGTTTGGCCATATTGGTGTTGTGTATGATGGGATGGGTAGGTTTATAGCTTTATTTTTATGTGCTTTGCGATTTTATGAGTTTAAAAAAATTTTATGCAACCTTTTAAAAACATCACGCTCTTTACATTATTGCTTGTTATGGCAAATTTGAGTTTTTCTCAGGCGCATGTTCATGCTGATGCAGAACATCATGGCGCGCATTCACATACGACGCATGCCACAACATTTGGTAAGCCTGGCAAGGCGTCGCAGGTTACTCGCACCATCAAA
>CAZMPS010000112.1:1346-6116 GCA_964568305.1 uncultured Burkholderiaceae bacterium | reverse complement strand
ACATAACTAGCCGATATGAGACCATTGAAAATTATTGCCGGTGCATACAGGGAAGAACCAGCGACAACTGCCAAGAAGCGAACAGGGTTAGCCAACATAGTCAACATGTATCCGCCCAAACTGCGTCCAGATGCGGCTCTAGCATTCTCTATAATCACTTGGTTGTTGGTGGGTGTGCCCGGACGTTCTGGGGTGCCAGGATGGCCTTGGTACAGGTCTTCGAACCCAAAATTATCTAAATTACGCACCACATTCAGATCTACATTCTCCTGAACTGCCATTTGTTCAATCGAAACGCGCCGCATTACTGTGAGTCGATGACCCATACCAGTAGCTTTAACCTCACTGTTGTACAAATCAATACTTGTTAGAAGCAAAGGGTTCGTTTTAGTTGAAGCAAGGCATATCTCTGGTTTTGCACCATGCTTTAGCAAAAAATGCATGAGCTCTCGATCTTGGAGCTCCGTTGCAAAATCTAGCAATCTAATGTCTTGCCTTTTATAGATTTGAATAGTTGCATCGATATCGAAAGCAGAATCAAATTGACCTCCTCTGTCACTCGTCCAATTGCCAAAATTTTTCAAAAGCTCTATTCTCTCCGCACCCTCAGCCGCATCTCTGATTGCATTGATTGTTGCTTTTGTATGATTGCCTGTGCTTCCTAAAAATACCACAGAACGCGTTCGATTTTCTGGATCGGCTTTTGAGTAGATGGTTTGAAACCCTATGTTTTCTTTTGCGAGTTTTTTTAGGGGCTCTTGATATGCTTCAAGACAAACATCGGGATTAGCCCCCTGTTCTAACAACCAAATTGTGAGAACTTTGTCTTCGAGCTCGTCTGTAACATAATCTAGCAATCTAGTTTCTATACCATTGTTGCGATGAATGACCGCATTGAGATCGAAGTCATCGGCGAATCCGGCAAGTAGTGGTGCTTCCCCCTCGTCTTTCCAGCCTCCAAAAGCTTTTAAAAGTCCTATTTTTGCATCTACATTAGTGGCCTTTTTGAGGGCCTCCATTAAAGTTTTTGTCTCCTCAGCGCTTTTGCCACCGACAGCTTGATATGGCAAAGTTGCCAGCGCATCTTGGGTTTGTTGCAGGCAAAGATCCAGATCGGCACCGTTGTCTAGCAAAAAGCGTGCGAAATTTTCCCGATTCTCAGGACGATCAATTTCATTTGCAATGTCTAACCATCTGATGTTGCGACCATCTGTTGCTCGAACAACATCATTAATGAATCCAGGAGCAAATGTACCATCAGTTGTATGGCCTCCCAACGCTTTTAAAAGGCCTTTTATTTCCTCGATGTCTTTCGAACCTGTTATCAGCTCAGTGTGTATTTCCTTTGCGTTCGCAGCAGGTTTGCCGTTGATGATTTGGTACCCTTCATATTTTGCTATTTCCTCGTGATTGTTATGGATAGCACGAGGGGTAGCTGGGGGGGTAGCTGGGGGGGTAGCTGCGGGGGCATACACTGAAGAAGAAAACATAATTTTCGTCCTTAAAAAATAGTAAAAACAACTTGGTTAGTCATATATAGGCCATCTTGAATTTGATAAATTTGTAAGAGAATTTATCATGCTTATTAATATGCCAACTTCCTAAGCGCAGTTGCATATTCACGCATTTGTTTGGTTTGCTCTGTTGTATCCGTAGATTTTTGTAGTAATTCGGAGGCGGCTTGTAGGCATTCTTGCGCGTCTATGTTTTTGCCCAACGCGATATAACAAGCTGCGGAATGTAGAAAAGCCAACGGTTCTTGCATGTTTGTTAATATCGCCATGGAAAAAGCCGTCAGTGCTAAATCCCAATGCCTGAGTGCTTTTTCCGCTAAACCTAGTGCCATCCAGACATTATGACGGCGATAATCCATGGAACTCATGACAAAAAATACATCTGCCGCTTCTTGATATTGCGCATTCTGATGCAAGCGATAACCGCATTGATAGAAATGTTCAATCGTTGTGTCAGAAATAGGGAAAATATCTTGAAAAGATAATTGCTGCTCCATTTGTTCGCCCGCCGTCTCTCCTTCCGCTGTTTGTACTTCTGCGTTGGGTGCATTGGTAGCGAAAGCATCAAGAACGTTTGATTCGTTCTCCATTTTTTCTGTCAATGCTTTGGTATTGTGATCCCATTCCGCTTTGATATTGGCGAGCTGCAAAGGCGTGACATATTTGGGAAGCTCGCGAAAAATGATGCTCAACCCTTGGGCAGCTCGATTGCGTACTTCTTTGGCAGTAAGAAAATTCACTAATGCTGTTCGGGCTTGCGCAATTTCTTCTGGTGATCGAGATGCATCCAGATTGGGTGCAGCAGTTTTCAGCATATTATCGATGACGGTTGCAATTTCACTATCAACTTCTGCAAATAACTGATTCATTGTATCCATAGATTTTTTATCGCTCATTGTTTAATTGCTTACTTCTTGGGTTGTAAATCTGATTAAACGCGCAAGTCAAAAATGCTCAATACTTTTATTGCATTAATGATAATTAATTCTTGCTGCGAATATAGCACAAATAATTGAATATTGTCTAATAAATAATGAAGAAATATATATTAAACCGAGATTGTCCATTAGCCTAAATTCTCCCTTCATTTGCGCGAGAACGATGGAGCTTAATAGACAATTTCGGTTAAATAAAACTTATTGTCTTGGATTGCGCGCGTTGGAAGGACCTTTCTGAGTGGTGAAATTACTACGCCATGGATTAATATCTAGTCCACCACGTCTGGTGTAACGGGCGTAGACAGAAAGTTTTTGTGGTTGGCAGGTACGCAAAATATCGACAAAAATGCGTTCTACGCATTGTTCATGAAATTCATTATGCTGACGAAATCCGATCAAATATTGCAATAAACCTTCTTGCACGATAGGTGTGCCGACATATTGAATTTGTACGCTAGCCCAGTCTGGTTGGCCGGTGACCAGGCAATTCGATTTCAATAAATGCGATACCAGTGTTTCTTCCACTGGCGCTTCATTTGCCTGGGTTTGCAATAAAGACGTATCGAGTTTGTACTCATTGACTTCGATGTCTAATCTGTCTAGTAACAACCCTTCTAATTCGCCTATTTGTAAGGAAGAGAAATCCTGTTGCTGCGTCAATGTCACTTGCACCGCTGCACCAAATCCGGCTGATAAATCGGCTTGTAGCAAGTTACGCAGGGTATCAATGCCAGCCAGTTTGGTTTGGTTGAATGAATTTAAATATAACTTGAAGGATTTGGATTCAACGATGCAAGGCGAATTGGCCGGTACTACGACAGTAGCGATCGCAATTTGTGGCTTGCCACGCAGGTTTAGCCAGGATACTTCATAGGCATTCCAGATATCCACGCCAAAAAAAGGCAGCGTCCCCGTAATGCCGATTTCTTCCCGCTTGTCTTGTCTTGGGATAGAAAACAGCAGCGATGGATCGTACTCAGTTTTGTAGAGCGTTGTTTTTCCAAGTGGGGAAAAATCGGGGGTGGAAGAGTCTGTCATGTTTGTGATTGCTTGTTATTTACTATGACTACGTATCAATCTTTGTGTTCATCCTAAAAAGAGTTTGTATACCGGATTGTCACTTTCGTTCCAATGGGGATAGCCCAAGGTGTTTAAAAATTCCTGAAACGCTTGCATTTCTTTTTCCGGTACTTGTAATCCCACCAAAATCCTGCCGTAATCGGCACCGTGATTGCGATAATGGAATAGGCTGATATTCCAGTTTGGTGCCATGCTGCGCAAGAAGCGGGGCAGGGCGCCGGGGCGTTCTGGGAATTCAAAACGGTATAACAATTCATTCTGCGCCAAGGTACTTTTCCCGCCGACTAAATGGCGTATGTGTAGCTTGCCCATTTCGTCATCGGTCAAATCCAGCGTTTTGAAGCCGGCATTGTCAAAGTTCTTTGCAATTTTGTTGGCGTCGTCGCGATCAGTTGTTTGAATGCCAACAAAGACATGCGCTTCTTTTTGATCGCTGATGCGATAGTTGAATTCCGTCACATTGCGTGGGCCGAGCAATTCACATAATTGCCGGAAACTACCGCGTTCTTCTGGGATGGTCACAGCAAACAAGGCTTCACGGGCTTCACCGACTTCGGCACGTTCTGCGACAAAACGCAGACGATCGAAATTCATATTGGCGCCGCATGCAATGCTGATCAGAGTTTGGTTCTTAATCGGATGATCGCTATTTTTGGCACGTTCTATATACGCTTTGGCACCAGCGATTGCGAGTGCACCGGATGGTTCCAATATGCTACGTGTATCTTGAAAGACATCTTTGATCGCAGCGCAAATCGCATCGGTGTCGACCAAAATGATTTCATCGACATACATTTGCGCTAAGCGGAATGTTTCTTCACCGACTAATTTGACGGCTGTGCCATCGGCAAACAATCCGACGTCTGGCAGCGTGATGCGTTTTCCTGCTTGCAGACTGCGTGCCATGGCGTCGGAATCAGGCGTTTGTACGCCGATGATTTTGATCTCGGGGCGAATTTGTTTGATGTAGGCAGCGACACCCGCAATCAACCCCCCGCCGCCGATGGCAACAAAAATGGCATGAATGGGATCGGGGTGCTGGCGCAGAATTTCCATCCCGATGGTGCCTTGTCCGGCAATCACATCGGGATCGTCGAATGGATGGACGAAAGTGAGTTGGTATTCTTTTTCTAACGTCAAAGCATGTTGATAGGCGTCGGTATAAGAGTCGCCAAACAAAACCACTTCACCGCCGCGTGCTTGCACTGCCTGAATTTTGACCGGCGGTGTGGTGGTTG
>CAZMPS010000112.1:0-1336 GCA_964568305.1 uncultured Burkholderiaceae bacterium | reverse complement strand
GGCATGACGATCAACGCTTTGCAATCAAGCCGTTTGGCAGCCAGCGCGACACCTTGTGCATGGTTGCCAGCCGAAGCGCAAATGACTCCATGTTTTAATTGTTCCGGACTTAAATGCGCCATCTTGTTGTAAGCGCCGCGCAGTTTAAAACTGAACACGCTTTGCATGTCTTCGCGTTTTAAATAAATCGCGTTCTCCATTTTCTGAGAAAGCGTTGGTGCTAATTCAAGTGTTGATTCGGTAGCAACATCATAGACACGAGCGGTCAGGATTTTTTTGAGATAGTCGGTGGTCATGCTAGTTGGGAAGTGAAAAAACGATGCATCTTTAACGAAATTGAGGAAAATGAACAACGATAACGAAGTAACAACGAAGCAATAACGAAGGCGTCGTTTAACTTCCCTATTTTATCCTTTTTAATCAAGCTACAAAGCTAAGAGCCGATAAGTCCAATAAATGACAGTGCAATCGCGCTGATATCATTTGTCAACTAGAAGAACTGCAAAAAGATATAGACGATCGATTTAATTATTGCCACAATGCAATAACTCATTCGGGCAAAATGTGCTGCGGCAAAACGCCAATGAATACTTTGCTTGGCGAGAAAACGATTTGTACTCAGAAAAACATCACCAATCTGACGCAAATCTAATTTGATAAATACCCTAAATATAGTTTAAAAAAGGAGAATTGATCATGAAAAAGACATCGATTGCGCTGGTTTCACTCACCATGTCTTTGCTAGCCGCAGCACTTGTCGTTCCCAACACAGCTTTGGCGCAGCCGGGCTCCCGCTTGTGTGGTTGGTACACCACCATGGGTGACACAACAGGAGCCAGGGCAATCGGATTCTTGACTGAACTTCGAGAGACTGAGAGCGCCTATGGTGCGGCATGTGATGAAGATGAGCTCAATGCAAAGTTTGAAAAATACATTAAAAATGATGCTACGTTGGCGAGCTACACATGGACAAAAGTACAGAAAAATACATGCGAATCAGTCGGGCAATATTTTACAAGTGCAAATCAAATTAATAACGACATATGCGATTCGATGACTGCGTACACACATTACAAGATCTTAAAAGAGCCTGTCTCTCTTGTGAAAAATCTCCCTGCAACACCCACGAACTCGGCCAAAACGGTCACTGTTACCGTAAGCCAAACCACTTTTAACAAGGTTGACTGATTGTGTAATCGGTATATAAATTGTACCGGCTCAGCCCGATCTGATAGTTACCTTAAAAACTGGTAACTATCGGATGTTGTCTGAACTCATATAGTGAAATAGTTAAAAAAGGAGAATTGATCATGAAAAAGACATCGATTGCGCTGGT
>CAZMPS010000111.1:0-6131 GCA_964568305.1 uncultured Burkholderiaceae bacterium | reverse complement strand
CAACCGTACCTGATTCAGGCCTATATGTACCGTGGGGTTGGCAATGCGACCGTAGCGCTTTTCATCGGTATCGTTGGGGTCATTGGAACCAAAGCCGACGTGCCGTTGTAAAGGTTGACCGTAATAGGGGAGCTCAAGCAAAATTTCGCCTGATGCCGCTGGATTGATGTTGCTGTGATGATCAAAACCTGCAGCTTGTACTGCTTTATCGTAGGTAATCACTTCTCGACGTAGTTCCGGCAGAATACGTGCCAACGCTGAGACACACAAACTACCATAGCCTTCTGGGAGTCCGGCATTGGCAATTTTCTCCGCCCGTGTTTCATCTACACCTGTTTCATCTTGCAGCCAACGTATCAATTTGGCTTCATTTTCTTCTTTCACCAATTGCAGCACGATGGCATCTTGTTTTGCCTCATCGAAGCCAAACCATGACGGGCCAAAATGCTCGTTTTTGCTCAAGATCGTACTGGTAACATTACCTTTAAGTTCTTGGCGTTTTTCATCTTCAAAGTTGAATTTTACGGTTCCGCTGATTCCCAATATTCTCTTAATTTGCGTAAAACTGCGTTTGCTGTTTTCTTCCAATGCCTGGACGAGAGCGTCGCGTTGTTGCAGTGTCAGTGGCACTTCTTGTAAGTCAGTTTGCAAAATACGCAGATGGTTAACTTCTTGATATATGCGAAAGCGTTGTGTGCTGGGTAAAGCTAGAGGTGCGCGTTCCTCATCGGGAAGAAAGGTACATCGTCCTGGTTTGACAGCTTTAAGTGGCCGTTGGTACAACAAAGCATCTTTTAATTCAGCACGGGCAACTTCGGTAAATTGGGTGGGATTTAGTGCGGATTGCTTGGCCCATAGGGCGTCAAATTCCACTTCTATCATTGCCCGATCAATATAAAGATCATAGCTTTTTTCTATTTTTGTTTTGCCATCTTCTTTAATGACTTTGTTTTCACGGTAACGTGCACGAACAGTTTTTTTGGCTTGGTCGCGTTTATATAGCCATTCTCCTACTGTCCGGCAATTTTCGTCTTTGAGGGCGGTATGCAAATTATTGATCGCGGTTTTCAGTGCGCCACTGTCGTTATCTTTTTTGTCTGTTTTCCTATTGCTTTTAAAGCCACGCCGCTGGTTAATATGAAACAATGCGCGTCCGAATTCTTCAGGTGTGAGGGCTTCGTCCAATCCTTTAGCACGTAAGGTATAGGGATTCAGGGTTTCTAGCGCTTTACGTTGTATCTCTTCCGTTGGAAAGAAATTGTGCTCAATTAGTGAGCACATCATGCGTGCTTTACGTTTGAGAAGACGATCACGCCGACGACGCATAGCACGTGCTTCACGTCGAGTTACCGCTAAAGAAGAGCCATCTTTTGGATTGCGCCATCTGAAAAAATACGTACTCCTGCCTTAATCACCGCACAAGGTTGGTGATCATTTGTGAGGCGTATCATTGCCCAACCGAGGGATGTAGAGCCAAGATCCAGTGCTAACCGATATTGCATTTTACGTAATGTTTGCATAGTTACTATCCTTCTTATCTTTTGTTGCTTGACGGCGCTATATCAAAGAATGTACGATGCGCAGATCTAGTAGATTGGGATATGCGCTTTGGACGCTAACAAGCTGACAAAGCACCAAATGTAAGGGCCGCTATATGCGGCCCTTTTTCGTAACAGCGTTTTACCAAAGATTCCTTAAGCACCCATCCATGGTAACCCCGCATAACACCATCCACCTACTGTTTTTCGATGCCCTAAAGCATCTTTATCACCTTCAAATCCTTCCAATATGTCGTAGCAAGCAACGTAGCCATTTTCCGTAGCAAGCTTGGCGGCGTGGCGTGAACGTACGCCGGAGCGGCATAGGAAGAGCAGGGTGGTTTCTTTGGAGGCGACTTGTGCCAGTTGAGGCAGGAAATCCGGATTGGCGATGCCGCCTGGATAGAGATTCCATTGCACGCAGGCATATTGTGGTTCTGCAATCGCTACGCGGCCCACCCAGTCGCGCTCGGCGTGGGTGCGGACGTCGATTAATTTGATATTGCTATCCGCTTTTAGCAATGCATATGCTTCTTGTGGTGTAACAGCGCCAGCGTAGGGTAATGCGTTGTTGGTGTTGCGCTGTTGTGCTGATGTGAGGATATCGGTGATTGTAGTCATATTGAGAGTTGTGAAAAATGTATGAACTATAAAAATAGTGTTGGTATGGAAAACGATTAGTGTAACAAGTAGATTGATAAATAGCGTGACAAGTGTACGGTTGAAATCAACCAAATCTATTAGAATAGCGCCTCATTCAAGGTGTTAATTATGCAAATTTCCAGTACACAAGAAATCGTTGCCGAGCTTCGTGCCGGCCGCATGGTCATTTTGGTGGATGAAGAAGATAGAGAAAACGAAGGCGATTTGGTATTAGCTGCCGATTTCGTGACACCAGAAGCGATTAATTTTATGGCCAAATTTGGCCGTGGTTTGATTTGCTTGACCTTGACAGAAGAGCGTTGCGCGCAGTTGCAGTTGCCCATGATGACGGCGAATAATGGCACCTCGTATGGCACCAATTTTACGGTGTCGATTGAGGCAGCAGAGGGTGTCACGACAGGGATTTCTGCCGCGGATCGAGCTAGAACCATACAAGTAGCTGTCTCCAAACAGGCCAAAGCATCGGATATCGTGCAGCCTGGTCATATTTTCCCATTGAAGGCACAAAAGGGCGGCGTGTTGATGCGCGCTGGCCATACTGAAGCCGGGTGTGATTTTGCTGAATTGGCTGGTTTATCGCCTGCTGCGGTGATTTGTGAAATCATGAAAGACGACGGCACTATGGCCAGGTTGCCAGATTTGATTGTCTTTGCACAAGAACATGGATTGAAAATTGGCACGATTGCTGACCTGATTCATTATCGTAGCCAAAATGAATGTATCGTCGAACGTATTGCCGAGCGCACTATGCATACGGTGCATGGCACGTTTAATGCTATTGCTTATCGTGATAAACCTAGCGGTTCAGCCCATTTGGCACTAGTGCATGGTGAGATTGCCGCTGATATAGAAACCTTGGTGCGTGTGCATCAACCAGTGTCGATTCTGGATTTATTGGAAACACAGGCGACGACGCATTCATGGAATATGGCATCCGCCATGGCTGCAATAAAAGCATCTGAGCGTGGTGTGGTGGTGTTGCTAAATTGTGAAGAATCGGCAGAGCAAATGTTTGCGCAATTTGCTGCGTTGAATGAGCCAGAACCACGCCCGCAGACACGTGCTGCGCGTATGGATTTGCGTACTTACGGTATTGGCGCGCAAATTTTGAAAAATATCGGAGTGGGCAAAATGAAGTTACTTGCCAGCCCAAGAAAGATGCCATCTATGGCAGGTTTTGATCTTGAGGTCGTTGGGTATCAAGCCAAGCCAGATCAATAATTAACGTATTTGTAAAAATAAGGGTAAGTCATGACTGTCGGTATATACGAAAAGAATTTAAACGGTAATGGTTTGCGCATTGGTATTGTGCAAGCACGTTTTAATGAGGAAATTTGTTGTGGTTTGAGTTCAGCTTGCTTGGAAGAGTTGAAGCACTTAGGTGTGGCGGATGAGGATATTTTGCATACAACGGTACCTGGTGCATTAGAAATTCCCTTGGCATTGCAAAAAATGGCACATACCCAACAATTTGATGCCTTGATTGCGATTGGTGCGGTCGTTCGTGGCGATACTTATCATTTTGAGTTGGTGGCGGATCAATCTGGCGCAGGGATTACGCGTGTCGGATTAGATCAAGGCATACCGATTGCGAACGCCGTGTTGACGACGGATACCGACGAGCAGGCAAAGGTTCGCGTGGTACAAAAAGGCGTAGATGCAGCACGCGTGGCTGTGGAAATGGCCAATTTGGTATTGGCTTTGGATGAGCTTGCAGATGCTGCGCATGAGGCTGAAGAGCAGGATGATTTACACGGGCAATCGATATGACACAAAAAAAGACAGCGACAGTACATGCTAATCCCAATAAGCATCGTTCCCCGCGTCATCGCGCACGTGAATTTGCTTTGCAAGGTTTGTATCAATGGTTATTGAATCAAGAAGATGTTTCCGTCATTAGGGCGCACATGCGTGCTGCGCATGGTTACGACAAGGCGGATACCGCGCATTGCGAAGCGTTATTGTCTGGCATCATTAAAAATGCCGATGCATTACGAGAAAATTTGTCGCCATTGATTGATCGTTCGTTGGAAGAGTTGTCGCCGATAGAGCACGCGATTTTGCTGATTGGCGCATTTGAACTTACGACACACGTCGAGATTCCTTATCGCGTTATCATCAACGAGGCAATTGAGTTGGCTAAATCGTTTGGTGGGATAGACGGCCACAAATACGTGAATGGCGTATTGGATAAGTTGGCGTTAAAAGTACGTGACGCTGAAGTCGTAGTTGATAAAAAATAAATTTAAAAAATATTTGGGGCATCAAGTACACATAGTGATGCCCTCAATAAAGTTAAATTAGTTTGAGATTTGTTGTATTAGCCACTTCAATCTATTAACCAGCCTGATCGTTTGAATGTGGTAAAGCTGATTCAAGCAGAATGGCTGGTTTTTGTTGCGGGTTAGGAGTTGCTGGCAGTGATACTGGAATGGAGCGCAGTTTTTGCGTGCTATTGTTGGCGTTCACATTCACATTAGTTGTGACGGTATTTGTATTCACCGGTAATGAAAATACCGGTACTTTTTTTCCCTTTGCTACCTCTTTGAGACGTTGGTATTCAGCTAGTACGCGATTACCGTAACCTGAGTCGCTTTCAAAAGCACCTGCACCGACGTAACTTTTCAATCCTTCTTTAACTGTTTCAATACGCGCTACATAATATTTCAATATCATCGCACCAACTTTTATATTTGCAACTGGATTTAAAGCAGAATTGATACCACCCACTTCTTGAAATTTTTCGTGATGGATTTTTGCCATAATTTGCATTAATCCTTGGGCGCCAACAGGGCTTTCTGCATAGGGATTAAATCCAGATTCAATTGCCATCACCGCTAGGATCAACAAAGGATCAATTTTGATTTCTTTTGCCGTCGTATAGGTTGTGGAAACAAACATGTTGGCAGCTTCTTTGGCAACTTTGTAACGCTTGGATAGCCATTCACTCACCCATTGTTGTTGTTTTTGTAGCACTTGTGTCTGTTGCACAACTTGTTTTCCATTGATCTCTGTTGTGTGGCTAACATTGTCTAACTTAGCTTGTATCGCTTCATTTAAATGTGCTGGGGTAGTGATGCCGGATGTTGCAACTTCTTCAATGCCAATTGCTGGTGTGCGTGGTGATCTCTCTGGTTTGAATAAAAATAACCCGAGTGTAAAACTCAAAATAGCGACGGTCACGATGGGAAAAATCGTCCATGCATGCGCACGAAATATAGTGTTGATACCAGTACTTTTATGGGGACTTATCCACGCGGTGGATTGATGAGCCAGTTGCCTGGCATAAACGATGAGCTGAATACCTTGATTTAACATGAATCCTCCTGAATCGTCTTAGTGTCCCCAAATATCGTTTTTGTTATTGCAAAAAGGATGGGCGATAACAGTTTGCCGTTCTTTTGCTGACTAGAGTCGTACGATATTTTCAAACACACTGCATCAGATATATCGCCTGGCCTTGTGTTTTTTATTTTGTGGCAGACGTCGGTTTGCTTATTTTGCCTACCGTTTTTCCGTATGAAATGCAAACGGCAAAACGCTTGGGAAGGCTTAGCCTTACGAAAACACCCCTTTAAGTTCTCAAATTATTAATGCGATGATCGTTATGCGTGCTATGAATACCGCAAACGCTGAAAACATGCCGAACACGAAAAAATGTAAAAATTCAATCCGTGTTGATGTGGCTTTTAGATTGTCAGATTTTTATTGCTGCTATTTGGTGTAAAAATCACAACTTTTTTGCAGTTCGAATGCATTTTAAAAGCGTGTATCTATCAAGTCAATACTATTGAATTTATTCGTTATAACTTTTATGTCTAATTTGTGGGGTTTGTCATTAGATTAATTGGTTACTAACTCCAATAGAATCGAGTATTCACCTAGTAGTTAAATCGGAGTAAGTAAGAATCAATAAGAGTAGGTAAGTAG
>CAZMPS010000110.1:0-6152 GCA_964568305.1 uncultured Burkholderiaceae bacterium | reverse complement strand
ATTAAGCATATGGGCGGAACAAGATGGCTGGGTCGCCTTGTCTGGTCAATTATCTAATTGATTGTCTAATTAATCCTCCCAACAATCCCTTTCAAAATAAGTTTGATGGAAGTTTATGACTACTCTTATCTGTGGTTCGCTTGCCTTTGATAGCATCATGTCGTTTAGTGGTCGTTTTTCTGAAGAGATACTGCCCGACCAATTACACAAGGTAAATATTGCTTTTTTAGTACCGACTCTACGTCGTGAGTTTGGTGGTTGTGCTGGAAATATTGCCTATAACTTAAAACTACTAGGCGGTGAACCACACATCATGGCAACCATAGGACAAGACGGTGCATCATACTTCGAAAGACTGGAGCAACTAAATATCTCCACCCAAAACATCCAAACGATCGCCTCCTCTTACACTGCGCAAGCCTTCATCACGACCGATGCCGACAACAACCAAATCACAGCCTTCCATCCAGGCGCGATGATGTTCTCGCATCACAATAAGGTCAGCGATGCAGGTCCAATCAAATTGGCGATCGTCGCACCGGATGGACGCGACGGCATGTTGCAACATGCCAAGGACTGCGCAGAACAAGCCATTCCTTTCATTTTCGATCCAGGCCAAGGCTTGCCGATGTTCAACGGTACTGAGCTAAAGAATTTTATAGATTTAGCAACGTATGTCGCCGTTAACGATTATGAAGCTGAGTTACTGATGGAACGCACAGGCCTCAGCTTGCAACAAATCGCCCAACATGTCTCCGCTCTCATCGTCACACGAGGAGAATTAGGTGCTGAAATTTTCACAGATGGCCAACACATCAACATCCCATCCGTCATACCAGAAAGAATTGTTGATCCAACCGGATGCGGCGATGCTTTCCGCGCTGGCATCTTATTTGGTTTAAATAATGGCTACGACTGGCCCACCACTGGCCGCCTGGCTAGCTTGATGGGCGCCATTAAAATTGCTCATCAAGGCGGGCAAAATCATGCGCCTAGCAAAGCCGAAATAGCCAAACGGTTTGAAGAGGCGTTTGGCTATCGGCTCTAATATGTACAAAATCAATATACGGAATTGTCGATAGACATAGTGAAATACCACGATTACAATGACCTTGATCTACCGCATAAATGCCCAAGGTGTGATGATCAGAGCAAAGCTGTCGGCAAAAAATTAATTAAGTTCGTACTACCTACAACTTGAGAAAAAACATCATGAAAAAATACCCTTCAAATACACTTCGAAAATTAATTGCTATTGCTAGTGCCATCTCGGCATTAACACTTTATACAGAAACAGCGTATGCAGCCGACCAACAACCCAAGCTATATTCAAAACGATGGGTTAAAGGGGCAATCGGTGAAGACCGTTGTATCAGATGGCAGAGAAGTACCGGCCAAGTTATATGGACCTGGAGCGCAGACCAGTCTTATTGGCGCAACATAGGACCAAATTGTCCCTGCACACAGAGCAGCAAAACGCAAAAATACACATGCTCGTAAAATACTTAATTTAGAAAGGGTCCGCTGTACGAACCACATTCAGCCTCCCTTTCACTATCATTGCAAGAAAAAATTTACAAAGAAGCCAAAATCCCACTCACCACCTGACGCGCTATTTGCAGCAACAAAAGCGCAACCAACACAGAAAAATCCATCGCACCTACTAGTGGAATTATACGTCGCAAGGGACGCAATAATGGATCGTTTAAGGCTCGCACATAAGGCATGATCGGAGCGACCGGATTGATCCAACTTAATACGACCTCAATCAAAAGCAAAATCATCAAGCCGAACAAGATGGATTGCAATAAATGAAAAATCGCCAAGCCTAATACCATAGGGAGGGAGAAATTTAAGCTCAACGCACTCTCGATTGCCGTAGACAACAATGTGACAAGGAAAGCAGCCACTAAACTGGCCCAATCGTACCCACACCAACCTGGTATGCAGCGTCGTAATGGCTGAACTAACCAATTGGATGTTTTAAACATGAATTGCGCCATCGAAAATGGCGGCTTCACCTGCATAGCTTGCATCCAAAAACGCAATAACAACACGCCGGTCAACACCCCCGCAATGGTACTGACTATCAAGGCAAGAATACTTTGTAACAACATTGCATACCTCTAAAATAAAAACGCTGTGTAACTTGACGTTACACAGCGATGATAAACAGCAGCGTCATTTATGGGCGCGGGCCAGTTGGGAATGGCCAAGCTGCTGTTGGACTTAATACTGTTTTTACTGCTGGAGCGGCTAGTTTGGTTAATTTAGTTGATTTAGTCGGCTTTTCTTGTTTCTTTGTTGCGCTTTTAAGAACAAGGGTTTGAGCCACACTCGCAGCCTTTTTTGCTGATGTTGCCATTTGTTTCTCCTTCACATAAGGTCGAAAAATCAAACAAGAAAACCAAAAAATACCGACTTCTTAATACCTAATTAAGATTTAATATTTACTCCCAACTAAGCGCACCGCCAGTTTGATATTCGATAACACGCGTTTCAAAGAAGTTACGTTCTTTTTTCAAATCGATCATTTCACTCATCCATGGAAATGGATTGTCCTCTTGATCAAACAACGTTTCTAAACCAATTTGCTGCGCGCGACGATTGGCAATGAACCGTAGATATCCTTTAAACATTGGCGCATTCAAACCCAGTACGCCACGTGGCATGGTGTCTTCTGCATAGCGATATTCCAACTCAACCGCATGCAAAAACAAGGCCTTGATCTCTTCCCGGAACTCTTCCGTCCATAACGAAGGATTTTCCATTTTGATGCTATTGATCAAGTCAATACCAAAATTGCAATGCATAGACTCGTCACGCAAAATGTATTGATATTGTTCTGCTGCTCCCATCATTTTGTTTTGACGACCAAGCGCCAAAATTTGGGTAAAACCAACATAAAAGAACAAACCTTCCATCAAGCAAGCAAAAACAATCAAAGATTTAAGCAATTTCTGATCGTTTTCCACCGTACCAGTCGTAAACGTTGGATCGGTCAAGGTATCAATGAAGGGGATGAGGAACTCGTCTTTGTCACGGATCGATGCAACTTCATGATAGGCATTAAAGATTTCTCCTTCATCCAAACCCAATGATTCCACAATATATTGATACGCATGGGTGTGGATAGCTTCTTCAAATGCTTGACGCAACAAATACTGGCGACACTCTGGCGCTGTAATGTGACGATAGGTTCCCAACACAATATTATTAGCAGCCAATGAGTCAGCCGTTACAAAAAAGCCCAGATTACGCTTCACCAAACGACGCTCATCTTCGGTCAGGCCATTGGGATTTTTCCACAGTTCAATATCGCGCTGCATATTGATTTCTTGTGGCATCCAATGGTTAGCACAACCAGCCAAATATTTATCCCACGCCCATTTGTATTTAAACGGGACTAGTTGATTCACGTCCGTTTGGCCATTGATGATACGTTTGTCATCGGCCTTGACGCGACGGGTACTTTTTTCCGTACTTGCTGCGCTTACTATGCTTGCTATGCTTGCTGTATTTTCCTTATTAACAACCGCAGTCAGCACTGGCTGAGTAGTAAATTTCGATACATTCGCTGCCTTCAGTACACTGGTAGTACCATCCTGTTCCGAACGTACGGTCACAGGCGACGGTACTGGCGCTGGTGCCAAATTGGTCGGCGCAGCAGCCGAAGCCGGCGTGGAAGTTACCTCTTCATCATCCCAAGTAAGCATTGTTCTTTTCCTTTGTTCTCTTTACTTTGTCTTTTAATTCGAAAAAATTATTGGCAAGCTTCGCATTCTTCAAAACCAGGATCACCTGGACGCAACATACATGCTGGGCCCGCTGGCTCTTCTTCAGTAAATTTTCCTGCACCAACTGCGCCACCGTTGCCATCAACCGCAACAGCATTCAAGGCACCAATTTTGGAAGTAGATTTCTCACTATGAGTCGCACCAATCGTGCGCAGGTAATACGTCGTCTTTAAACCACGCAACCAGGCCAGTTTATAAATCTCATCCAGTTTTTTACCAGAAGCGCCTGCCATGTAAATATTCAAAGATTGCGCCTGATCAATCCATTTTTGGCGACGTGAAGCAGCCTCAACCAACCAAGAAGGATCAACCTCAAATGCCGTTGCATAAATATCACGCAACTTTTGTGGTATCCGGTCTATTTTCGCCAAACTACCATCGAAATATTTGAGATCGGCAATCATCACCTCATCCCATAAATCCAACGCTTTTAATTCACGCACCAGATAAGAATTGATTTCGGTAAATTCACCCGACAAATTCGATTTCACATACAAGTTTTGGTAAGTCGGTTCGATACAAGCAGAAACACCAATAATGTTGGAAATCGTTGCCGTTGGTGCAATCGCGACACAATTGGAATTGCGCATGCCATGGGTTTTAATTCGATTCCGTAAAGTAGCCCAATCCATGGTTTCTGAGGTATCCGTTTCCAGATAAGCACCACGCTCTTGTCCCAATAACACCAAACTATCCTGCGGCAAAATGCCACGATCCCACAAAGAACCTTCATAAGAGCTATAACAACCACGCTCTTGCGCCAAATCCGTCGATGCCCAATAAGCGTAATAGCAAACTGCTTCCATCGAACGATCAGCAAATTCAACCGCT
Source organism: uncultured Burkholderiaceae bacterium (assembly GCA_964568305.1). Lineage (GTDB taxonomy): Bacteria > Pseudomonadota > Gammaproteobacteria > Burkholderiales > Burkholderiaceae_D > JAGKXB01. The sequence goes on along the minus strand of CAZMPS010000110.1, from coordinate 1,524 downwards.
TCTTTTGAAGCATAAGGAATGTGCATCATATGCAAGCAATCCTGGAAACCCATAATACCCAAACCAACTGGGCGATGACGCATATTCGCATCACGCGCTTTTTGAACAGCGTAGTAATTGATGTCAATCACGTTGTCCAGCATACGCATCGCGGTTTGGATCGTCTTTTGCAACTTAACATGATCAAGTTTGCCGTCACGCATATGTGCAGGCAAGTTGATTGATCCTAAGTTACAAACAGCAATTTCAGAATCATTGGTATTTAAGGTAATTTCGGTACACAAATTGGACGAATGGACAACCCCAACGTGTTGCTGTGGTGAGCGAATATTGCAAGGATCTTTAAACGTAATCCATGGATGGCCAGTTTCAAACAACATAGAAAGCATTTTGCGCCACAGATCCAGCGCCTGCACTTTCTTGAATAAAGCAATCTCTCCACGCGCTGCTTTGTTTTCATACTCAACGTACGCTGTTTCAAAAGCACGACCAAATTTGTCATGCAAATCAGGCGTATCGCTAGGTGAGAACAAAGTCCACTCGCCTTTTTCCATCACACGCTTCATGAACAAATCAGGAATCCAGTTGGCAGTATTCATATCATGCGTACGACGTCTGTCGTCGCCGGTATTTTTACGCAACTCGAGGAATTCCTCGATATCCATATGCCATGTTTCCAGATAAGCACACACTGCACCTTTGCGCTTGCCACCTTGATTCACAGCCACAGCAGTATCATTGACCACCTTCAGAAATGGCACCACGCCTTGCGATTTGCCATTCGTGCCTTTGATATGCGCGCCCAAAGAACGTACTGGCGTCCAGTCATTACCCAAACCACCAGCATATTTTGCCAACAAGGCGTTTTCTTTGATCGCATCATAGATACCAGCCAAATCATCACCGACTGTCGTCAAATAACAGGAAGAAAGTTGCGAGCGTTGCGTGCCAGAATTAAACAAAGTTGGGGTCGAACTCATGAAATCAAAGCTGGACAATAATTTGTAAAACTCAATCGCACGCGCTTCGCGATTGCTTTCATTTAGCGCCAAGCCCATCGCCACACGCATATAAAACGCTTGTGGCATTTCGATTCTGCGTCCACCAATATGTAGAAAATAACGATCATACAAAGTTTGCAAACCCAGATAACCAAATTGCAGATCCCTCTCTACCATCAAGGCTTCGCTCAATTTTTGCAAATCAAATTCTTGTAATTTGCTATCCAATAAACCAGCTGAGATTCCTTTTTTAATGAACTGTGGGAAATACGTTAAATAATGCGTCTGCGCATCTTTTTGCATCACCTCTTGACCAAACACCTCTTTACGGATGGTGTGCATCAATAAACGCGCCGTGACTTTGCTATACGCTGGATCTTTTTCCATCAATGCACGTGCAGCGAGAATGGCGCATTTGTGCAACTCTTCAACGGGTACGCCATCGTATAAATTCTTGACGGTTTCAAACAAAATTGCTTCCGCATCGACATGTTTTTCCAGACCGAAACACGCGGCGTTAATC
>CAZMPS010000109.1:0-6161 GCA_964568305.1 uncultured Burkholderiaceae bacterium | reverse complement strand
TCATTGAATAATGAAGAATAAATAATCAAAAACTAAGAATATAAAAATTAAAAAATTAGGAATTAGGAATTAGGAATTAGGAATTAGAAATTAGCATCGATCACCTCTCATCACAAAAATACAAAGCCATGAATAGCAACACCACCGCACCTGCTCTACCCTTTTTACCCTTCTCCAAACCCAGCATAGATGAAGCAACAATCACTGCTGTGGGTGAGGTTTTACGTTCTGGTTGGATTACTAGCGGGCCCAAAGTACAGGAATTTGAGACGCTGTTATCCAACTATTTTGGTGGTCGCCCAGTACGTACTTTTAATTCCGGCACCTGCACCATGGCAATCGCCTTACGAATTGCTGGCATAGGCCCTGGTGACGAAGTAATCACAACGCCTATTTCATGGATTGCCACCGCCAACGTCATTCTTGAAGTCGGTGCCACGCCCGTATTTGCTGATATCGATTCAGTAACGCGCAATATCGATTTGGATCAAGTTGAAGCCGCCATTACGCCACGCACCAAAGCGATCATTCCGGTTTATTTAGGCGGTTTACCCGTTGATATGGATAAGCTGTACGCGATTGCCAAAAAACACAATTTGCGCGTGATTGAAGATGCTGCGCAAGCGATCGGTTCTAGTTGGAAAGGACAGCGTATAGGCGCATTGGGCGATTTGGTGTCGTTTAGCTTTCAAGCCAATAAAAACATTACGACTGCTGAAGGTGGTTGCTTGGTACTCAATAATGCCGAAGAAGCACGCCTTGCGGAAAAATACCGTTTGCAAGGCGTCAGCCGAACTGGTTTTGATGGGATTGATGTGGATGTGTTGGGTGGAAAATACAATATGACCGACATTGCCGCCGTTATCGGCCTAGGCCAAATGGCGCATCTTGAAGCGATTACACAACATCGTCGTGCCTTGGCACAGCATTACTTCACGACTTTTGGCACAACATTTGAGTCTGAAACAGGGGCACAATTACCTCCGATGAATTTTGAAAATAGCAACTGGCATCTGTTTCAAATCATCTTGCCCAAGCAAATCAAGCGCGCTGATTTCATGGAAAAAATGCTGGAACACAACATCGGCATCGGCTACCATTACGCGCCCATCCACTTGTTTACCCTATATCGTCAACGTGGCTTCAAAGAAGGCATGTTCCCACATGCTGAACACATTGGACGTCAAACAGTCACATTGCCATTGTTTTATACACTGACAAAAACGGACGTCGAACGTGTAGTCAACGCTGTCAAATCCGTCATGTATACGTTAAACAACTCAAATAATGAATCTATTAAATGAAACCCGAACTCTCCGTCGTCATCCCGGTTTATAACGAAGAGGCTGGTCTGAGCCAACTTTTTAATCGTCTTTATCCTGCACTTGATGCACTGAACTTGTCTTACGAAATTATTTTCGTCAACGATGGCAGCAGAGACAATTCAGTTTCTATCTTGGCGCAACAATTTCAACTCCGTCCCGACGTGACGCGTGTCATTTTATTCAATGGCAATTATGGCCAGCATATGGCCATCCTGGCGGGTTTTGAAGCAACACGTGGCGACATCGTCGTGACGCTTGATGCCGACTTGCAAAATCCACCAGAAGAAATTAGTAAATTGATTGAAAAAATGCGTGAAGGTTATGACTACGTCGGTTCGATACGGCGCGTACGTCAAGACTCAGCATGGCGCACTATTGCCTCCAAAGCAATGAATCGCTTAAGAGAAAACATCACCCATATCAAAATCACTGATCAAGGGAATATGTTGCGCGCATATGGTCGCAATGTGATTGATTTGATTAACCAATGCGCAGAAGTCAATACCTTTGTTCCAGCATTAGCCTATACCTTTGCACGTAAACCCACTGAAGTTGTGGTCGAACACGAAGAACGTGCAGCAGGTGTTTCCAAATATTCTTTGTATAGCTTGATACGCCTTAATTTCGATCTGATTACCGGCTTCTCTCTCGTACCTTTACAATTCTTCTCGATACTGGGTATGTTTTTATCCGTCGGTTCGGCTGCCCTCGTTGTTTTGCTATTGATTCGACGCTTCTTACTCGGCGCAGAAGCAGAAGGTTTATTTACCCTGTTTGCCATCGCATTTTTCTTGATGGGTGTGATTTTGTTTGGCATTGGCTTAGTAGGCGAATACGTGGGGCGTATCTTCCAACAAGTCAGAGCAAGACCACGTTATGTCGTGCAAACCATTTTGCAACAAATCCACAACGATCAAGAACATGACTAAAAAAGCCATCGTTTTTGCTTACCATAACGTCGGCGTGCGCTGTATTAAAGTCTTGCTTGCACGTGGCGTACACATTCCTTTCGTTGTCACGCACCAGGATAACCCTGCTGAAACAATCTGGTTTGAGTCAGTAGTTGAGCTGTGTCATCAACATGACATTCCTGTTGTGACGCCTAATAGCACTGAAATCTTAGAAGAATCTTTTCATCGCAAAATACAAGCAATCCGAACTGATTTTATTTTCAGTTTCTATTATCGCCACATGCTGCCAACTTCTTTACTAAAATTGGCCGCATGTGGCGCTTATAACTTACATGGTTCGTTATTGCCCAAGTATCGTGGTCGTGTGCCCGTCAATTGGGCCGTTTTACATGGTGAAACAGAAACAGGCACTACTTTGCATGAAATGACAGCAAAACCAGATGCTGGCGCTATCATTGCGCAAACCAATATCCCGATTTTGCCGGACGATACTGCTTATGAAGTATTTGGCAAACTCACGGTAGCAGCTGAACAAACGCTATGGAATGCGTTACCAAAATTACTATCTGGCAATGCGCCCAGGTTAGAAAACAATTTAGCGTTAGGCAGTTATTTTGGCGGCCGCAAACCAGAAGATGGCCTCATTGATTGGTCAAAAACCGCACAAACCGTGTATAACTTGCATCGTGCTGTGGCCCCCCCCTATCCCGGTGCTTTTACGCAAATTGCTGATAAAACTTTTGTCATAGTGAAGGCACGTTTGGCACCACCATCCATCGTTAACGCACAGAATTTACCGCTGGGCTTGGCAATAGTGGATAATCAGCTGTTTGGCGTATGCGGCGATGGCCGCGCATTGCATATTTTGGAATTGACTGAAGGTGGCAAACCCATTTCGGTTACGGAGCTGCAAAAATATATAAATATCAAATAATCAAATAACAACTTTATTATTAATCATTCTTCATTATTACACTCCATGAAAAAAGTCCTCATTCTCGGCGTCAATGGCTTCATCGGTCACCACCTTTCAAAACGTATCCTGGAAACTACCGATTGGCACGTATATGGCATGGACATGATGACGGATCGTATTAACGATTTATTAAACAACGATGCCTACAAATCACGAATGCACTTCTTTGAAGGTGACATTACGATCAACAAAGAATGGGTGGAATACCACGTCAAAAAATGTGATGTGATTTTGCCATTGGTGGCAATTGCTACTCCTTCCACCTACGTCAAACAACCATTGCGTGTCTTCGAATTAGACTTTGAAGCAAACTTACCGATCGTGCGTTCTGCCATGCAATATGGCAAACATTTGGTTTTCCCATCTACCTCTGAAGTGTATGGCATGTGTCAGGACGAAGAATTTGATCCAGAAGCATCCAATTTAGTTTGCGGCCCGATCAACAAACCACGTTGGATTTACTCTTGCGCTAAACAATTAATGGACAGAGTCATCTGGGGTTATGGCATGGAAGGTTTGAATTTCACCCTATTCCGTCCATTTAACTGGATTGGTGCTGGGCTGGATTCTATCCATACAGCAAAAGAGGGCTCCTCCCGCGTCGTCACCCAATTTTTGGGGCATTTGGTGCGTGGTGAAAATATTTCATTAGTTGATGGTGGTCAGCAAAAACGTGCATTTACATATATCGATGATGGCATTGATGCATTAATGAAAATCATCGCCAACGAAAATGGCGTTGCCAGCGGAAAAATCTACAACATCGGCAATCCCGTCAACAATTACTCCATACGCGATTTGGCGCACATGATGTTGGAGCTAGCCAAGGAATATCCTGAATATCGCGAAGCAGCCAAAAATGTTCAATTAGTTGAAACAACTTCAACCAAATACTACGGAAAAGGCTATCAAGATGTACAAAATCGGGTACCAAAAATCACCAATACTTGTGAGGAATTAAATTGGCAACCTGGTACTTCCATGAATACAACTTTGCGTAAGATTTTTGATGCTTATAAAGATCAAGTTGCTGAAGCAAAAGCCTTGGTTGATTAATTAGTTAATTGATTAGTTAACATCTAATTACAAGGGCTTTTTCCCCTTACATAAATGCCATTACTGACCCTAAAAATTGACGTTGATACTTATCGCGGCACACGTGAAGGCGTACCGAATTTGGTACGCCTGTTGCAAAAACATCAGGTCAATGCCACGTTTTTGTTTTCCCTCGGCCCTGATCACACTGGCTGGGCTTTACGGCGTGCTTTTCGTCCAGGATTTTTTAAAAAAGTAGCACGTACATCTGTCGTTGAACATTACGGCTTCAAAACACTGATGTACGGCACCTTATTACCAGGCCCAGACATAGGAAAAAATTGTGCCGATGAAATGCGCCAAGTAAAAAAAGCCGGTTTTGAGTGCGGCATACACACTTGGGATCACACAGCATGGCAAGATCACGTACGCCGGCGTGATGCCAACTGGACCCAAAAAAACATGCAGCGTGCCTACCAACGCTATCAAGAAATATTTGATCAAACAGCTCCTACGCATGGAGCAGCAGGCTGGCAAATGAATCCTTACGCATTGATGCAGTTGGACGAGTTCGGTATTGCTTATTCGTCCGATGGACGAGCCATGCTTGATGAACAAGGTGCTTTGTTACATCCTGAAGCGGGTCCCTATCGCATCAAAATGCAAGATAAAACTTTATCCTGCATCCAACTGCCCACCACATTACCCACCATGGATGAGTTGCTCGGGTGTCACATTGATGGCAAATTGGTTGACGAATCTAATATCGTCAACACCTTGTTGAAGTTAAGCAATCCAAATCCTATCTGTGACGCTACTAGCAACGTGCGCCATCATGTCTACACATTACATGCAGAACTTGAAGGACAAAAGCTGGCACCGCTTTTTGAGCAATTGCTCATAGGATGGAAAGCGCAATCCTATGATTTAGTCTCTATGGCAGAGTATTACCACACAATTAAAGATAGGGCATTGCCTGTTCATAATATGAGCTGGGGCACTTTGCCCGGACGCTCAGGTGAATTGATGGTACAAAATTAAAAACTAGAAGATCCAATATGGCTGACAGCTTACTCAAACCAGATGCAATCGTTCCAGACTTTTCTGCCGCAATGACAGGGGGAAAAACTTTCCAACTGTCTAATTACAAGGGAAAAAATGTCTTATTGTTCTTCTATCCCAAAGACAATACACCTGGTTGCACCAGTGAAAATATTGCTTTCCGCGAGACACATCCACAATTTCTAGCAGCCAATACGATCATTTTTGGCATTAGTCGTGACAGCATACGTTCACATGAAAATTTCAAAGCAAAATTGGAACTTCCATTCGAATTAATTGCTGATCCAGATGAAATTGTCTGCAAATTATTTCAGACAATCAAATTGAAAAATATGTATGGAAAGCAAGTTTATGGCATTGAACGTAGCACATTTTTGATTGACGCTACCGGAAAATTGGTGAAAGAATGGCGTGGAATTAGGGTTGCTAACCACGTCGATGACGTACTAAGTTTTGTAAAAAAATTTTAAATTGAGGTTCTGATGCCATTACCAAAAATACCCACCAAACCAGCCGCCCTACTATCTCCACAAGATTATCCAAAATCTGATACACCGAATACATCAAGCAAAACAAAAAAAGAAGCGGCTGTAACACCAAAAACATCAACACTTCCTGTACCTGCTGCTAAATCTAACACCAACAAATCCAAAGCAAAAAAAATCACCACCACAACAAAAACAACCAGAACAACCAAAACAAGTCTCAATGCGAGCGAAAATACGAATCCGATAACACCCAAAACTAATAAAAAAAATAAATTGGGCAACCACAAACTATTCGTCCTAGACACCAATGTCCTGATGCACGATCCATCCTCTTTATTTCGTTTCGAAGAGCATGATATTTATT
>CAZMPS010000108.1:0-6163 GCA_964568305.1 uncultured Burkholderiaceae bacterium | reverse complement strand
CGCCTAATACGTCACCCTGATCAATAGCAAAACTGACTCCTTTGAGTATTGCAACAGGATAACCAGGTGGTGCAGCAGTTACGTTTTCGACCGAAACAATCCCTTGTGGTTTAGGCAAAGACATGCCGGATTGGCGAGGTGGGTTTTCACTCAACAACTGTGTCAAACGCTCATAAGCACTACGGGTATTACTAAACTGTTTCCAAACACTGATCACCAACTGTACCGGCCCAATCGCCTTACCCAACAAAATGGAACCAGCAATCATCATCCCTGGCGTAACGCTGCCTTCGATTACTAACAGCGCACCAAGACCCAACACCAAGGACTGCAGTGAAACCGAAGTGAACTTGGTCATGGCACCCACTATCCCGGCTTTTTCACTGGCTTCTGCCTGCAACTGTAAAAAGCGGCCATGCAATTGATACCAACGTGCCAGCAAATTCGGCAGCATACCCATCGCCTCAATCACTTCAGCGTTGCGTAAGTTATTGGTTGCTAAATTAGACGATGCAATCGACATCGCATTCGCTTCAGCCAAAGGTTTATGTGACACTTTTTCATTCACGTAAGCCAACACAATTAATATCACTGTCCCAACCAAAGCGAACAAACCCAACCATGCATTGAAGAGAAAAATAACCAGCAAATACACAGGAAACCAAGGCGCATCAAAAAATGCGAACAAAGCATTACCCGTCAAAAATTGACGCAAATTGGTCAAATCCTGTAAGGCCTGACCTGCATTGCCGCCACCTTTCTTCAGACTTTGCTCAAATGCAGCGGTATACACACGCTTATTCAATTTCATGTCCATGCGCGCACCAACACGAATCAGGACAAAACTGCGGACAAACTCAAGTGCACTCATGAACACATAAGCACCCAACATCATCAATGTCAGCATCAAAAGGGTAATTTCATTACGACTTTGCAAAACACGATCATATACTTGCAACATATACAACGATGGCACCAGCATCAATAAATTAATGAATGCACTAAAAATACCAATGGTGCGGAAAGTGCTTTTGAACTCAAGCAAGGCTTGCGCAATCTCATTTTTGGGAAGGTTGAATTTGGATTTCATCGACGGTATGAATATGTTGATATATTTTGATTAATGTAATTAATGTATTTGGCTGCATTAATTACAACGTTCAGCAAAAGCAAGAAACGCGTCATTATCTACCCCAAATCAATAAAAAATGTGATCCACATCACATTTTCAAGATCTTACCATACTGTTTTGCTATTTCTAAGGCATTTATATGATTTAATCGAGATTGTCCATTAGCCTAAATTCCCCCTTCGTTCTCGCGGGAATGACGGGGGCTAATGGACAATCTCGGTTGGTTTCATCGATAAGTTGTTCGTATTTCAATGATATTTCTCACTTCGACTTTGATTTCGGACAGGATTTGATGAGACTAGACGGCAAATCTAAATTTGCGGCTAGCATCGATGATGCTTTTAAAAACGTTTCGTTTTGCCATCATTTGCAAAAATAATAGCAACGCAATAAATATGAATACGATCAAACCAACATCCGCACCAGGCTACACACTGTGGCAAATCGTGTTGTATATGCTCAAACTCGGTGCCTGGGGCTTCGGCGGCCCAGTGGCGCTAGTCGGCTATATGCACCGCGACTTGGTTGAAGCGCGGCAATGGATTAGCGAAGAAGACTACAAAGAAGGCATGGCGCTATCGCAACTGGCGCCGGGGCCGCTGGCGTCACAGCTCGCCATTTATCTTGGCTATGTGCATTACCGAATTTTGGGTGCGACGCTGGTCGGGCTGGCATTCGTGATTCCATCTTTTCTGATCGTGCTTACGCTGAGTTGGGTCTACGTGGAATACGGCGGTATTTCTTGGATGCAGGCAGTGTTTTATGGCGTAGGTGCTGCCGTGATCGGCATCATCACCATGAGCGCAAAAAAGCTCACACAGAAAAGCGTCGGCAAGGACAAGCTGCTGTGGGCAATCTACCTGCTTTTGGCAGTCGTCACGGCAGTGACTGAATCTGAAGTCGCGTGGCTGTTCATTGCGGCCGGTGTGCTGGTGTGGTTTTTGCGTGCGCCACCTAAATGGCTGAACAAGGGCAATCTCAATGGCCTAGCATTCACTCAGGCGCCGCTACTGGGTAGCCTGTTTGACTTGTCCAATACCTCTGTATTGATGCAGATCGCTGTATTTTTCGCTAAAGCAGGTGCCTTTGTGTTTGGATCGGGGCTGGCAATCGTGCCGTTTTTGTATGGCGGTACGGTTACCGAACATCATTGGCTGACTGAGAAACAATTCATCGATGCGGTGGCCGTGGCGATGATCACGCCGGGTCCGGTGGTGATCACGGTCGCTTTCATCGGTTACTTGATTGCTGGTTTTTGGGGAGCTTGTGTAGCAGCGCTGGCGACTTTTCTGCCATGTTATTTGTTCACAGTTATTCCAGCACCGTATTTCAAAAAATACGGTCGGCTGCCTGGTGTCATTGCTTTCGTCGATGGAATCACTGTTGCTGCGGTCGGTGCAATTGCCGGTTCTGTGATCGTGATCGCCAAGCGTTCGATCTTCGACATACCAACTGCGGTGATTGCGCTAGTGACGATTGCCTTGTTTTGGCGTTTCAAAAAACTGCAGGAACCAGTCGTTATTACTGCTGCGGCTGTACTAGGACTGATTATTTATCCCTTGATGCATCATTAAAAATCTCGGCTACCAAGGTTGACAAGCACCAAGGCAGCCGAAATGGAGTTTTCGATGATAAATCAGTCAGTCAGCAACAGAATGAATGCGACGCCGCCGCACCACCATTGCGGTAATCGCTGGTAACACGAACAGCGTCAATATCGTCGATGTCAGCAATCCGCCGATCACCACTGTTGCCAATGGTTTTTGGACTTCGGCGCCGGTACCAGTAGCAATTGCCATCGGTACGAAGCCCAGCGAAGCCACCAGAGCCGTCATCAGCACAGGCCGTAACCTTTCCATCGCGCCGTTGACTACCGCAGTTGTCGCATCCAGACCATCCGTCAATCGTTTGTTGATCGCAGAAATCAACACCAGCCCGTTCAAGACCGCCACACCCGAAACAGCGATGAAACCGACGGCGGCTGAAATCGAGAACGGCATGCCACGCACCAGCAGCGCGAACACGCCGCCAGCCAAGGCAAGCGGCACTGCGGTCAAGACCGTGGCCGTTAACATGGCATTACCAATCGCCAGGTACAACGCCACTGCGATCAGCAGAAAACACAATGGGACGATAATAGCCAGCCTCTGCGTTGCCGCTTTCAGATTTTGGAACTGGCCACCCCAATCTATCCACGAACCTGGCGGCAGTTTGACCTCTTTGGCAAGCTGTTTTTGCGCTTCATCGACATAGCTACCCAAATCACGGCCAACGACGTTGGCCTCGACATAAATTCGTCGCTTGCCGTTGTCGCGGCTGATTTCGTTCAGCCCTTGGGTGAAACGGAACTGCACCAGTTGCCGAAGCGGTACCGAAGCGCGCGTTTTCTGACCATCAGCTGGCAACATCACTGGTATGGCTCCCAATGCATCGAGATTGTTGCGCATCTCACCCGGCAGGCGGATGACGATGTCGAAGCGACGGTCGCCCTCAAAAATCTGGCCCGCCGACTTGCCAGCCAGCGCTGCTGAAAGCGTGTCGGCGATTTCCTTGACCGTCAGTCCATAACGAGCAATCGCAGCGCGGTCGAAGGTAATGTCGAAGGTCGGAAAGCCCTTGGTTTGCGCCACGCGTACATCGGACGCACCATCAACCTTACGCAATACAGCAGCAATACGCTGCGCACTGTCGGCTAATTGGTCGAGATCGTCGCCATAGATTTTGACTGCCACATCGCTACGCACGCCGCCGATCAACTCGTTGAAGCGCATCTCGATCGGCTGCGTGACGTCGTAATTGTTGCCCACCAGTGGTGCTGTTTTTTCACGGATACGCTCGATGACCTGTTCCTTGGTAGTGACACCTGCTGGCCACTCGCTTTTCGGTTTCAGGATGATGTAGTTGTCCGAGGCGTTGGGTGGCATGGGATCAGCAGCCAGACTAGCAGTGCCAGCCTTGGAATAGACAGTTTTGACTTCTGGCAACGTCAAGACCGCAGTTTCTAGAGGAAGGTCAATCGCTACCGACTGATCGATTGAGGTTGATGGAATACGCACCGATGAAAGATTGAGGTTTTGCTCGTCCAATGTGGGCATAAATTCTCGCCCGACAAAGGTGAATGCGCATACCGCTAAAAACAATACCGCAGCACCTGCACCCACGAACGGCAAGGGATATTCAACCGCGCGGCGCAACCATGGTTCGTAACGTTTTTTGCTGATTGCTACGATCTTCACTTCTTTTTCAGAAACATGGTTGTTCATGAACACCGCAATCAGCGCTGGCACCAGAGTCAGCGACAAGACAAACGCAGAAGCCAATGCCAACATCAGAGTAATGACCATAGGCGAAAACATCTTGCCTTCTACGCCCTGGAATGTCAGGCAAGGCAGGAACACCAAGAAAATCACCATCTGCCCATAAATGGTCGGACGCAACATTTCCCGCGACGAAGCCACCACTTCCTGTAGACGTTCTTCCAACTTCAAGAGACGGCCTTCGTGCTGTTGGCGTTCAGCCAGGCGACGAAGTGTATTTTCGACAATGATGACTGCGCCATCGATAATCAAACCGAAATCCAACGCACCCAAGCTCATCAAGTTGCCGGAAATGTTAAGCGAATTCATCCCGATGGCACTCATCAACAGCGACAGTGGAATCACCAGCGCCGCAATCGCCGCTGCCCTCCAATTGCCGAGCAATGCAAACAGAATGACCACCACTAGCAAAGCACCTTCAGCCAGATTTTTGGCAACCGTAAAAATGGTCGCCAGCACCAACTGAGAACGATCCAAAGTCGGTACGATGGTCACTCCTTGTGGCAATGTTTTTTCGATGACTTTCAGTTTTTCGCCCACTGCGTGCGCCACCGTGCGGCTGTTGGCGCCGACCAACATCAGCGCGCTGCCAATCACGGTTTCGTAGCCATTGCGGCTGGCCGCACCAGTGCGCAGTTCACCACCAATCACCACGCTTGCCACCTGACCGACTGTGACTGGCACGCCACCCTTGGTCGCCACCACTGCATGGGTAATTTCATCCATATTGCGCAACCGCCCATCGGCACGAACCAGATAGGATTCGCCGGATCGGCGGATGTAGTTGGCGCCGACCGAGATATTGGCTTCTTCCATCGTGCGTGCTAGCTCGGCATAGGAAATGCCATAAGCGGCCAACTTGGCCGAATCAGGTTCGATGACATACTGCTTCACATAGCCACCTAGCGAGTCGACGTCAGCCACGCCTGCTGTAGTACGCAACTGCGGACGGACGATCCAATCTTGTACCGTGCGCAGATAAGCGAGTTTGGCAATATCATCAGTCAGCCGCTCTCCTCGTTCAGTTAGAAAACTACCATCCGCCTGCCAACCAGGTTTGCCCTCCTTGCGTGGAGCACCTTTGCCATTGGGATGCACGTATTCCACGCTGTAGTGAAATACCTCACCCAAGCCAGTGGAAACTGGCCCCATTTGCGGTTCGGCACCTTCCGGCAAATCCGCACGGGCGCGCGCCAGCCGTTCGGCAACCTGTTGTCGCATAAAGTACAGATCGGCACTTTCCTTGAAAATCGCCGTCACCTGGCTGAAACCATTACGTGAAAACGAGCGCACGTTCTCAACGCCGTTCAAGCCAGTAAGTGCGGTTTCGATCGGAAATGTGACGCGCTTTTCGATTTCAATGGGACTCAATGTCGGCACTACGGTATTGATCTGAACCTGCTTATTGGTAATGTCCGGTGTGACGTCGATCGGCAGCAGATTCAACTGCCACGCGCCTATCATCGCCACCACCGAGGTCAAGAAAAGAATCAGCCAGCGCAAGCGCACTGATCCAGTCAGAATGGCGTCGATCATTCTTCACCTCCTGCATTTTTGAGCATTTCCGCTTTAACCAGAAAAGCATTGCGCGTAGCAACCTGATCACCGGCTTTCACACCGGAAATGATTTGTGCCATGCCGTCACCACGCATGCCAACTAACACCGCTTGGGCACGAAAACCTTCCTTGGTACGTACGAACAACACATCACGGC
>CAZMPS010000107.1:0-6172 GCA_964568305.1 uncultured Burkholderiaceae bacterium | reverse complement strand
GTCATAGTCATAGCCATCATATACATACATTTCAATAAAATGCTTTAGACTGCTGGCGCCCTTTAACGCCTTCATGTCCTCAACTGCTCTGCTGCATCTGATCAAAATGAAATTTTATTTACTCGCAGCGTATTTCATTGCCATGCATACTATTGCTGCTACTCACATCATTACAAATACTGCTGACGTTAATATTCACGTTACTGACGATGCTGGTAACAAAGTAACCCTACAAAAACCAGCGCAACGCATCGTATCGCTGGCGCCGCATATTACTGAATTATTATTTGCCGCCGGTGGTGGCGAACGTATCGTCGGTACGGTACGGTACAGCGATTATCCCGCTGCGGCCAAGCGTATTCCCCAAATCGGTGATGCCAATCAAATCGATATAGAACGCATCATGATGCTGAAACCCGATTTGCTGGTGGTATGGCAACACGGCAATCCAGAACGTCAATTGGCGCAATTACGCAAACTGGGTATTCCCTTGTTTTATAGCGAACCACGTAAGTTACATGACATTCCTGATAGCGTTTTGCGCCTTGGGGAATTGATGGGTACCAATAACGCAGCCCAAAAAAGCGCAATGCAACTTAAACAAACATTGGTGCAACTAGTTCAGAAAAACAATAACCACGCGCCAATCAAAGTTTTTTACCAGATATGGCATCAACCGTTGTATACGTTAAGCGAACAACATATTGTCAACGATGCGATCCGATTATGTGGTGGCGAAAACGTATTTGCAAAGTTGAAGACGATTGCTCCCAGCGTCAGCATTGAAGCAGTTTTACTGGCCAACCCTGATGCTATTTTTGTTACCGGAACAGAAAAACAAGCCAAGGAAAAATTTGATTTTTGGAAGCGCTATCCAACACTATCAGCGGTGCAATACGGTAATTTGTTGAATCTGGAAGGAGATTTATTGAGCCGTCCTGGTCCTCGCATGATCAGCGGTACGGCGCAACTGTGTAAAAAATTGGAACAATCCCGTCAAATACGATCTTCAAAAGCACAATAGTTAAAAATAGCTAGGCAATGCCTATCACGCACCAGCAGAGGAGTGCGCATTCTTCTCTCTTTCCAGTTTGATCATGTAACGCTGCACATTTGCCAGCATAGATTTACTTAAATTAATAAATTTACATCCCAACCGCCGCTTTGTTTTTCCACTTAATGAATGTAAATCGTATGAATTTCTAATTTGCAATGTCGTTGTGATTAAACCTACACCAGGCAAATCAATTTGGCAGTTGACATAATCACGGCCGACGGTATTGTCCAACATCTTTTTTTCATCAAACATTGCCAATCCATTACTGCTAATGTCCGACAATTGCAATTGATAAGCACCTACACCAATATCTTCAGGCAAGGGAACTAGACAAAACACGGGCTCGGCAATTTGTGCACGATAAAATTCACGTCGCTGTAAACGAACAAAATTAGTAGGAAAACCAATTCGAAAAGCAGGACGACCATCCTGGATACAAGCGATTGAATTCTGCACGGAGAATATGATTCGAATCTTATCTAATGTTGTTTCAAAAGCCAGTATTTTGGCTGCAGCAATACGTTGATTCATCTCTTTATCCATCAAAGAATCAATGATCAACGCATCATTTTCACTATCGACTTTTAAAATTGAAGTGACAAACACCTCATCTTCATCATCGATCACCATTTTTACCAACTGATTTTTTTCTACCAAGGCACGCAGCAGCGTCACTATCTCTTCACGAGAACGTACCTGATAAGCCCGATGACTATCGATTCCAAAATTGTGACTATATGATTTCATTTACTTGACCTAGATCAAAAATGTCAATTAGAGAAAATGACGGGGAGTTTTAAAATTAGAGAAAATTTGAGCGCGTATATTGTATACGTTACTTACGATATACCGATTATCCCGATTAAAATATTATCTCATTACAACACTACATTATATGGAACATGGATGACTGTCATGCCTATTACGCCGAATTCGAATTATCCAACGATACAAGATACGATAGGCAATACCCCTTTGGTGCGACTGCAGCGCTTACCTGGCGAACAAATTATCAAACGTAACAATATTATTCTTGCCAAATTGGAGGGAAATAATCCCGCGGGTTCAGTCAAAGATCGCGCTGCAATGTCGATGATTAGATATGCTGAAGAACGTGGCGACATCAAACCTGGTGACACCTTGATTGAAGCAACGAGTGGAAATACTGGTATCGCACTTGCCATGGCTGCTGCGATTCGGGGTTATCAATTGATTTTACTCATGCCTGAAAATCTTAGTATAGAGCGACGTCAAAGCATGGCAGCCTACGGTGCAAAAATCATGCTGACGCCAAAAACTGGCGGTATGGAATATGCACGTGATTTGGCGCAACAAATGGAAAAAGAAGGACGTGGGATCATCCTTGATCAATTCGCTAATTTAGACAATCCACGTGCACATTACGAAGCAACGGGACCTGAAATATGGCATGACACTCAAGGATGCATTACCCATTTTGTCAGCGCCATGGGTACGACTGGTACCATCATGGGCGTGTCACGTTACTTAAAGGAAAAAAATCCTGACGTTCAAATCATCGGTGTGCAACCAGAAGAAGGTTCGCAAATTCCTGGCATACGCAAATGGCCAGAAGCGTACTTACCAAAGATATATCGTCCCTCTCGGATCACACAATTGGAATATGTCAGCCAAGCTGCAGCAGAACACATGGCACGCCGGTTGGCGATGGAAGAAGGGATTTTTTGCGGAATATCGGCTGCAGGAGCGTGTGAGGTAGCGCTACGTCTTGCGGAAAATGTTGAAAACGCTACCATCGTTTTCATTGTTTGTGACCGTGGAGATCGCTACTTATCTACTGGCGTTTTTCCTGCTTGAATCACTCGTCGTTCCCGCGGCTTTAAGAGGGAACGATGGTATTAAACCGCCAGTGATTTTTCCAACAAACTCTGTAACGCTGAAAAATCTATCTGGCCAACATAGCGTTTAAGCACCGCACCATCCTTATCAATCACAAAGGTGGTCGGTGTTAATTTTACATCACCAAACGATTGTGCCAGCTGCCCTTTGCCATCAAACACCACTTTAAATGGCAATTTTCTGGTTTCTACATAATTGACGACATAATTCGCTGGATCATAGGACATGGCAACGGCGATAAACTCCAAACCACGTCCTTGATATTTTTGGTAGAGCTCAACCATTTTCGGCATTTCATGAATACAAGTACTACATGAAGTCGCCCAAAAATTCACCATGACCACTTTACCGCGCAGAGCTTGTAAAGAATGTCGCTTGCCATTCAAATCAGTAAAAGTGACGTCCGGCGCCATGTTTTTCTTGGATACAAATAGATAGGCTGTGATAGCCACTGTAATTAATATGGCAAATATTGCAACATAGCATGCAATGGATGAATTTTTTTTCATTAATTAGAAGAATTAGTCGGGTTAGCAGAGTTGGAAGAGTTAGAAGAATTAGCCGGTGTAGCAGGATTTTCAGAAAACTTTTTGGCTTCTGCTTCGCTAATGTATTCAAACACTTTCACTACCTTTTGCACACCACTGACAGCGCGTGCAGCTTCGCTGGCAATGCCAGCTTCCCGCTGACTTACACGCCCCATCAAATACACTACACCACGCTCAGTCACCACTTTGAAGGTATTGGCATAAATATCTTTGGCTTCTACCAAACGTGCTTTCACTTTGCCAGTTATAAACGTATCGTTGGAACGAGATGTGTAGCTGCTGATACCCATCACTTCTAATTCATTCACAACGGATTGCACGCCTTCAACACCACTAACCGCACGCCCTACTGCTTCTTTCATTTGTTGATCTTTAACTTCGCCAGTCAATAAAATTTTGCGATTAAAACTGTTGACATTCACGTGCCCTTTCTCACCAACTATCTCAGCAACACGCAACTCGCCTTTCACAACAATCGATTTATCCTCGGTTTGCGCTCCTATTGTGCGTCTATCCGTCGCAGCTAATGTGCCGATGACAGCAGTACCTACGGCCATCTCAACACAACCTTGCAAAGTAGTCATCGCACCAATGCATAAGGTGATTGCTAATAAGGAACGCTGTACTTTTTTGAAATTTTTAATCATTAACCTCTCCTCCAAATAGGGCTGCATCAATACCATCGCACAAGCAATGGATTGTTAATAAATGAACTTCTTGAATACGTGCCGTACGGTCGTGCGGCACACAGATGTGGACGTCGGCATCGGTCAATAATTTGGCCATCGCTCCGCCACCACGGCCAGTCAGCGCAACGATGCGCATATCGCGTTCTAATGCCACTTCCATTGCAGCGAGCACGTTGGCTGAATTGCCTGATGAAGAAATTGCCAGCAACACATCACCTGATTGTCCAAATGCTTGTACTTGCTTCGCAAAAACATCGCGATAGCTGTAATCGTTGGCAATCGCGGTCAGAATCGAAGTGTCGGTCGTCAATGCCAAGGCTGGCAAAGATAAGCGCTCGCGCTCAAAACGTCCTACCAATTCTGCTGCAAAATGTTGGCAATCCGCAGCAGAACCACCATTGCCACATGCCAATATTTTGTTGCCATTGGATAAAGCGGTAAACATCAACTCAACTGCTTGCGTAATCGTTTGAGAAAGCGCCGCAGCGGATTGGATTTTCAGTTCAGCACTTTCATGGAAGTGCCCAAGTATGCGTTCGTTAATCATAGTGGGAGGGATTATAGGGCAAAAGCTTTAAAAACATTTTTAAAAATATTCATAAAAATATTCGTAAAAACATTTTTAGGATTCTATCGTCTCTATCGCATTTTTTAACCAGGAAATAGCGCCATCATCGATTGCAACAACATCAAAACGGCATGCAGGGATTGTTTTATAACGCTGCAAATACAATTTCGCTGCACTGATCAAACGCGCACGTTTGGCTGGCGTGACGCTGGCTGCAGCACCGCCATAATGTATATAAGCGCGCTTTCTGACTTCGACAAATATCAAGTCACCACGCTCTTGCATGATGAGATCGATTTCACCCTGCTTACAACGAAAATTACGCTCTACCAAAACCAATCCTTGCCGCATCAAATATTGCAGTGCAGCATCCTCACCCGCTTGTCCAAGAATTTGCTTATCAGCGAGATTTTTAGGAATGGTAAATCGTGATGGTGAACGCATGTGAACAAACTCATTGGAGATAATCAAAACCGGCTCATGTTAACATCGTCGGTTTTGGCAACTTATGCTGTATCACAAGCTTCCATGACATCTTCTATGACGCCTCACTCAGCTCACCCTGCTCTACCCGCTGCCATGTCGCACTTATTAGAGCAAATTGAGCAGCAAACCTACCCTGCCTCTACGTTGTATGTCGTAGCGACACCAATAGGAAACGTCGGCGACATCAGTCTGCGTGCTTTGCACGTATTAGCTAACGTGGATGCGATTGCCTGTGAAGATACGCGCAACACGGTGCATTTATTGACGCGCTATGGTTTATCCAAACCGTTGATTGCCGCCCACCAGCACAATGAACGCCAGATTGCAGAGCAAATCATTGCCAGATTACAAAAGGGAGAACGGATTGCGCTGGTATCCGATGCTGGCACACCGGCTGTTTCTGACCCTGGTGCGCGGATTGTAGATGCGGTGCGCGGTGCAGGTTTACGCGTGACTCCACTCCCTGGCGCATGTGCAGCTATTGCGGCAATCTCGGCTAGCGGTTTATTGAACGATCAATTTTATTTTGTCGGCTTTTTACCTAGCAAAACTCAGCAACGCAACACGCTACTCAGCAGCTTGCACAACATTGCCGCTACCCTAATATTTTATGAAGCACCGCAGCGCATCGCAGCATGTATCGAATCCTTAGTTTGCATATTCGAAGGCGAACGACAAATCGTGATTGCGCGAGAAGTCAGCAAGCTATTTGAAGAAATGCACCGCTGCCCTTTATCCGAAGCATCGTCCTGGTTAGCGAATCATGCGCACCGAGAAAAAGGCGAATTTGTCGTTTTGCTAGAAGGCGCGCCCAACATCATCGATACGGATGCAAATGAAGCAGAAGCCAAACGTATATTGAATATTTTGCTGGCAGATTGTTCGGTCAAACAAGCTGCTAGATTGGCAGCGGAAATTACGGGACAGAAAAAAAATGCGCTGTATG
>CAZMPS010000106.1:2001-6234 GCA_964568305.1 uncultured Burkholderiaceae bacterium | reverse complement strand
AAATAATCCCGATGATGCCGATCACATCCAAATCATGGCCACAGATCATTAAGGCCAGCAATGCGCCCACGCCAGCGGACGGCAAGGTCGACAGAATCGTCAGTGGATGGATATAACTTTCGTACAGCACGCCCAATACGATGTAAACGCATACCAGCGCGGCCAGGATCAACCACAATTGATTTTGCAACGAAGCCTGATACGCGCCTGCAGCGCCGAGGAAGCTCATCGACACACTAGATGGCATGCCCATTTTTTGCGCCGCCTCGCGTATCGCATCCACTGCGCTCCCTAGCGACACGCCAGGTGCGGTATCAAAACCCAACGTCGTAGCGGGATATTGCGCCACATGGGTGATTTGCAACGGCGTGGATTTTTCCGTAATCGTGGCAATCGATGACAAGGGAACTGCTTTGCCAGAACCAGTGCGTATCTGCAAGTTGCCCAGCGATTCAGGCGTACTCAGCAGATTTTGCTGCGCTTCCAAAATCACGCGATATTGGTTGGTTTCCGTGAAAATGGTGGACACGATGCGCTGACCGAAAGCGCTATACAAGGCATCGTCAATCGCCGCTGCGGTGATCGACAAACGTGACGCCGTGTCACGATCGATATTAATAAACGCCGCGCTACCCGTCGCACCCGCATCGGACACCACATTGCGTAACTGTTTCAATCCCTGCATACGCTGCGACAATTTTCCCGCCCATTGCACCACTGTGGCAGTGTCGGCGCCTTCGAGTGAAATCCGGTATTGCGTCGGGCCAGTTTCCGCATCAATCGTCAAATCCTGCGTCGGCTGCAGATACAAAGTCACGCCAGCAATTTGCTGCACCCGCTGACGCAAACGATCCATGGTTTGTTGCTGATCGCCGCTGCGTTGCTTTTTCAAATTGATCAACATGCTGCCGGTATGCAACATCGTATTATTGGCTGCATCCACCCCGACCAAAGAACTCAAGGACGCGACATCGGGATCCTGCAATATCGCCTTGGCAGCTTGCTGTTGCAAATTGGCCATGCGTGTATAGGAAACCGCCTGCGCAGTTTCTATCCGCGCTTGCAGCTGACCGGTGTCTTGGGTGGGGAATAAGCCTTTGGGAATCAAGATGTACATCACAACCGTCAACACCAGCGTCAAGAAAGCAACGAACAAGGTTGCCGTTTGATGTTCCAACACCCAGCCCAAAGCACGGTCGTAGTAACGCAAAATCCAGTCGAAAAAGTTCTGCACATAATGGCCAAACTTGCTGCCTTGCTGTACTTCTTCATGTTTCAACCAACGCGCTGACATCATGGGCACCAGCGTGAGCGAGACCACGGCAGAAATCAGAATCGTAATCGCCAGCGTGACGGCAAATTCCCGAAACAAACGTCCCACCACATCGCCCATAAACAGCAATGGAATCAGCACCGCAATCAGCGAAACCGTCAAAGAAATAATGGTGAAACCAATCTGGCTAGCGCCTTTCAATGCCGCGGCCATCGGCTTTTCACCTTCTTCGATGTAACGCGCAATGATTTCTATCATCACAATCGCATCGTCCACCACAAAACCGGTGGCAATCGTCAGAGCCATCAGGCTCAAGTTATTCAAGCTATACCCCAACAAATACATAACGCCAAACGTCCCAATCAGCGAAATCGGCACCGCCAGACTGGCAATCACAGTGGCACGCACGCTATGCAGAAACGCAAAAATCACCAGCACCACCAACAACACCGCTAGGACTAATTCAAATTCCACATGCTCAACCGAAGCGCGAATACCGTTGGTGCGATCGCTCAGCACATCAACGTGTATCGATGCGGGCAAGCCAGCTTGTAATTCCGGCAGGCGGGCTTTGATCGCATCGACGGTTGCAATCACATTGGCGCCTGGCTGGCGTTGCACGTTGAGGATAATGGCGGGTTTCATGCCCGACCATGCGCCCAGCCTGACGTTTTCAGCGCTATCCACCACTTGCGCCACTTCGGACAAACGCACTGGTGCACCATTGCGATAAGCGACGATCAGGTTTTTGTAATCGCTTGCCGCCAGCAATTGGTCATTGGCATTAATCGTATAAGAACGAGTCGGGCCGTCAAAGCTCCCTTTGGCGCTATTGGCATTGGCAGCGCTAATCGCCGTGCGAATGGTATCGAGCCCCAAACCATACGACGCCAGCAATTGCGTATCCGCCTGAATCCGTACCGCCGGACGCTGACCGCCAGACAAGGTAACCAAGCCGACGCCCGTGACTTGGCTAATTTTTAAGGCCAGTCGCGTATTCACCATGTTTTGCACTTCGCTCAAAGGCAAGGTGTCGGAAGTAATCGCCAACATCAGCACCGGCGCATCAGCTGGATTGACCTTGGCGTAAACCGGCGGCGCAGGCAAATCGGCCGGCAATAGCGAACCACTCGCATTAATCGCCGCCTGCACACCTTGCTCAGCCACATCCAGTGTTTGCCCAAGGCCAAATTGCAAAGTCACGATGGAAACACCCGCCGCGCTGGTGGAACTCATACGCTGCAATCCAGCAATTTGACCAAACTGGCGCTCCAAAGGTGCCGTCACGGTTTGACTCATGACTTCGGGACTGGCCCCCGTATACAGGGTTTGCACCTGAATAGTGGGGAAATCAACCTGCGGCAATGCCGATAAGGGAAGGAATTTAAAACCGATCAAACCAGCCAGCACAATCGCCAACATCAAAAGCACGGTGGCGACTGGCCTCATGATAAATGGACGAGATGGATTCATGACAACACACTATTTAAATTGGCCGTAGTACCACACTCTCTTCTACCGCTTGCGGTAGAAGGAGACTTAGCGCTTAAGATTTAGTCGCTGAAGCTGAGATCGAAGCTACACCATGCGCACCGCGGCCACGACGGCCTGAACTGGCACCAGCTGTACCCGCCGGTTTATCACCAGGCAACATCACGCGTGCACCGTCCTTCAAGCGATCGGCACCTTCTGTAATCACTTGTTCACCCAATCTCAAACCACTGGTAATTTCCACCTTATCCGGTGTTGCCTGACCACGCTTGACCAAACGCAGCGCAACCGTTTTATCTGCACGATTTAAGACGTACACAAAATCACCATTATTACCATGCCTTAAAGCTGAAACCGGTATCACCAACGCATTTTTAATAGTACGCATCGCCAAACGAAGATTCACAAATTGGCTAGGAAAAAGCGGCAAATTGGCATTAGCAAAACGTGCTTTGGCACGTACCGTACCAGTCTGCGTATCGACTTGATTGTCGAGTGCCAGGAACGTGCCCGTATCCAGCACAATAGTACGACTACGATCAAGCGCTGTCGCGACCAGTTTGGATTTTGGATCACTGATACTAGCCCGCAATTCCGGCACCCGATCTTGTGGCACGGCAAATTCAACGTCAATTGGTGCAATTTGTGCAATCACCGCAATCCCATTGGTATCGCCAGTACTCACGAGATTGCCCACATCCACGGTCCGCAAACCAACTCGCCCACTGATCGGCGCCACAATTTTGCTATAACTTAAATTGAGGCGCGCAGTGCCTTCCGCCGCACGATCCATCATGACAGCGCCTTGCAACTGTTTAACCAACGCAGCTTGCGTATCCACCTCCTGCTTGGCGATAGAATCTTGCGCCAACAAAGTACGATAGCGTTGCAAGGTCAGATTCGCATTGTCCAACTGCGCTTCGTCACGCTGACGTTGCCCCGTCGCTTGCATCAAAGCCATTTCAAACTGACGTGGATCGATGATTGCCAGTAATTGCCCGGCTTTCACCATCTGTCCTTCATTAATCAAGACTTTTTGCAACACACCAGAAACCTGCGGCCGCACTGTCGTCATTGCAGCAGCCGTCACGGTGCCTAATGCATCTAGTACCACTGGGATATCGACACGCTCCACACTCGCCACACCCACCGTCGTTACCGGCACACCACGCCGCCCACCACCAGCATTCGGCGCCGCACCTGCCGTTTTATCCGCATCAGAATGCGTCACATGCCAAGTCAACCACCCCAATCCGGCTAATAAAGCAATCGCCAGCACACTACCCATATACGTTTTACGCCGCGGCTTAGCACGATGATCATCAACAGCTACGCCAACTGGCGACTGATTCGCTTGTGGATTCATTGTTTTCCCGATTTTTGATGATTGGATGAAATAAAAATGTAAATTAACAAAGCAATCGAACGTAGTAGCTTACCTTACCTTTTTTACCTATCAATAACTTGTT
>CAZMPS010000106.1:0-1991 GCA_964568305.1 uncultured Burkholderiaceae bacterium | reverse complement strand
TTACAAAACTCAACCTTTGTTGTTTTTTGTACGTATAATCGGAAATAGAACAGTTTCAGATTCAAACGGTTTATGATAGATTTTTATCTTTACCGCCGAAACGGAATTAACTTGTTTACATGGAGTTACAAATCAAGATCAACATAGGCAACATAGGTAACATTGATATATTTTTAACAAAATTACTGACTTGACAGAACGCACTCTGGCGGCGCAGCGCAGCCACCAGGTGCGCATCTTCCGCAAGCTCGAAACGCTGGTCGAATACCTAAAGGGTATCGGCATTCCGCGCTTCGATGTCGATGCTGCCAATTATGCTGCTGGCAGTGCAACAACCAGAACCAGACCTGATCAATCGGAAAAAATGAAGGCTGCGCATCAAGCCGCAGCGTATGACGAATTTTTCCGACAAAAAGTGCAAAGCGCGATCAATGATACGCGCCCACGGTTATCCACCGTTGAAGCAAGGCAGCGAATCAACGCCGTCCGCGCTGCATTGCTTGCGACAGAGGCGAAATCTTGAAGGTTGTTTGGAATCAGCAAGCGATTGATGATCGTATCGCAATCATGGCGCGGAGAACCGATTATGTCAGCGTCTCCTCTGCCATTGAACATGACGACCAGATTGAAGCCAAAGGCGAAGCTTTGGCCAGTATCGTGACGTGCAAAAAGGGACGTATCAAGGAAACGCGTGAGTATGTTTTTTCAGATCAATACATCATGGTTTATCGGATTGATGCGGATACCGTCGAGATTTTGAGCATTGTTCCGACGGCCATGAACTGGCAGGGCAGCGCAAAGAGAATTACTCCATTAATGGAGTAATGGGCATGATCGATAAGAGCAATCGAATAAGTCTTTATGCCTGCTATAGCAATAATATGATTCAAAGACACATTAATGTGTCCGTCAAAAAAGGGCACTCCAGGCTCACCGACTCTACAGGAGCAAGTTCTTCATGACGACTAACCCCCCGGCAAATCAAACACCAACACCTCCGCCTGTTCGCCATGCTCAATCCGCAACACCTGCTCGTCGCTGAGTTTTAACGCATCGCCGCCAGAAAGCACTTGATCGTTCAGCGAAATTGTCCCTTTCACCACGTGCACATAGGCCAAACGACCAGGAGCAATGTTTAACTCGGCTTGTTGTTCTGCATCAAAAAGACCGGCATAGAGTTTGGCGTCTTGGTGGATAGAAATCGAACCGTCTTGACCAGTTTTTGATGCCAGCAGACATAAGCGCCCTTCTTTTTCCGCATTGGTGAAGTGTTTTTCCTGGTAGCCAGGAGTAACGCCAGCTTGATCGGGAATAATCCATATTTGCAGCAAATGGGTGGTGACTTGTTGCGAGTGATTGAATTCGGAATGTTGCACACCCGTTCCAGCGCTCATGCGTTGTACGTCGCCGGGGCGCAGTACGCTGCCGTTGCCCATGCTGTCTTTGTGTTCCAACTCACCGTCTAGCACGTAGGTGATGATTTCCATGTCTTTATGACCATGCGTGCCAAATCCAGCACCAGCTTGAATCTTGTCATCATTGATCACACGCAAGGGGCCAAATCCCATGTGCAGAGGATCGTGATAATGGGCAAAAGAAAAACTGTGATACGAGTCCAGCCAACCTAAATTGGCATGACCGCGCTCTTTGCTTCTACGTAATTCCATCATGTTGTTTTCCTTTTTTTTACATTATTAAAGTTAAAGATAACCTTAACGTTACCCTTCAACGACACCGCATTCCGTAATGATGCGATCCATTGCAATATCGTACGAGCCGGCATCAAACACGACTTGCGAGCAAGCATAGGCAATACCAATCGCTAAGGGACGTGGTGTTGATGCGAGCGTGCGATCATAAAAACCACCGCCATATCCTAAGCGAAAACACTGTGCGCTAAAGCCCAGGCAAGGAATCAGCAAAGCTTCTGGCAAGGCGGATAACTTAGTCACGGCAGGAACATCAACCCCAAACGCATCTTTCCTCAAAGC
>CAZMPS010000105.1:0-6246 GCA_964568305.1 uncultured Burkholderiaceae bacterium | reverse complement strand
CATCTGGCGCTGCGCAAACTTTGTTAACCATTGCGTTGCGGCATCCGGAGGTGTTGCAGGAGTTGGGGGTGTGAAGTACAACTGATCTCAATCATTGTGGTAAATCGTGCCACGAAGGAATCGAATTTTTATTTGGCAGCTGACTGTCAGCCCATTGATGAATCTTCGAAATATGAGGGCATAAAACTTCGATTGCAGTTTGAGGTTTTTTGTTTTCTTTGCCTAAGTGTTTTTTACGTTTTTCAGTCACAGATGATTCTTCACATTTGACAAATTTTTTATGCTCGTTTTGCCATTGCATTAGCGTTTCGTTACCAACAATTACCGGCAATTTCTCTCCAGAAACTTGGATAGGAATATAGGGCACCAAGGTAATGCTGGTATTCATATAATCGTAATATGAATCCATTAGCTTAAATTTCCCATTCGGTAAACCTCGAAATAAAAACATCCGATCAATCGATTTCATTCCACCAATACCAGCAGAAGCCGTGAAATCACAAATTCCATCGCCATCAAAATCCATCCAGGTGATGACGCTTTCTTTACCATTGGGATATCGAAAACCATCTTTGACTAAATAATCTTGCATTTCTTTTATATCTTTTTTGGTAAATGGTCTGTCTTCATCATAAGTGGATAAACCCTCTTCCTGTTTCGGATCATATTGCGCCAAATATTTAGCCAATTCTTTTCTAGAAGGCCTTGGTTGTGGACATTTTGTACTCATCTGCAATGTCAAATTTTTGTCACTTATCGTTAAAGATGAATTGGCAGTTTGTGCATGTGTCACAGAAGCAATGAGTATAGAAATCAAGCAAAGTAATCGTATCAGGGTAATTTTCATGGTTTAACTTCCAAAGGTTTCATTCTTAAATAACCGTTTGTGCTTTTTGCAGATCCTGCAACACAAAAGGTCGTTTTAAAGTGTGGTAATACTTTTGGCGGATAATCCTTCGAGCCATTTTGCAGACGCAATATTTCAGTAGCAAGATTCAACTCTTGGGCCGCCGACAAATTATTGTTACCTGTCAATTTCAAATTAGAACGGGCTTGCTTCATCTTTTGATTTAAAAACGACTTGACTAACAAATCCGCTTTAGCTTTATCAGACAAAGCCGTCAATAAAATCTGTCCTATTGGGCTAGCAGCAATAACAGTCCATTGAAAGCCCGCCCGGGCTTCACCAGCTTGTTTAGGATCACGAATATAAGGATTCAATTGAACCTGCGTCGCACCAAGTTCAGTGTGTGCTTTCTTTAACAACGTCGCTTTGGCAACAGGGTCATCTTTTTCCCAATTATCCCAAAAGCATTTAGCATTCGACTCTGTGCATGAAGTGGGTGATTTTTTATATTCCTCATTAATCTTCTTGAGAGTGGCTGCGATCTCACCAAACGACACCATGCGGTCGTAATCCACCTTGGTTAACCCGGTATCCCGCACAAAATCTGCTTGATTACCTGCCCAACCAGCAGCAACATCAGCAGCTGTAGGTACCCCATCTCCATTCTTTACAAGCTTGGGAAACCACTTTCCAACTCCCGCAACCTTCTTAGCAAGATCACTTTGCTGCTCTGCAGTAATCCCCAACGTCGCTAGGTCAGAGGCTGATAGTCCACGCACTGCATCAACCAGCGCTAATGGCGTAAATTGCGTCCACCCATAAGAAGCCGGTTGTACGACACTCGTCCCCGGCTTCACCGACGGATTCCACGTATTGGCAGCGCAGCCTTTGTAAGTATCCGATGCGCAATCCTTATCTGTTGCCGCTATCGCAGAGGATTTCACCTCGTGAATTTCAATCGCCTTTTGTATTCGGCGCAGCAAAACATCATTGGCGCTGAGGCCTGCTTCACACATGATTAGGCGGTTTGGGTCTGTTTTGTTGGTGGAGGATGGCGTGAGCGTGCCTTGAACGCCTAAATTGATATTCGGCAACAACATGTTGAGTTTGGGACAGGTAGCAATAAAGCCGAGGCTGATGCCGGTCATTTCTTTGATTAAGGCTGCGGCATTGACGTCGCTCATGTCCACTTCAAATTGGTCAGGTGAGTAAAAACCGGATTGCTTGGCGTAGAAATTCTTCAAATCAGTCAAGGTAGTGCTGGCAATGTTGGTGCCTTGGAATAATTTGTTGCTTTGTCCAGCTCCCAAAAAGCTGCCGTCTTTGTCGTAGGCGAAGAGGTTGTTTTCGAAGCCTTTGATGTCCCAGATGGCGAATGCCCAGTGACCTTGGTTGGGTTGTAGATCAGCGGCTACCTTTTTGCCGTCGTCGATGGCGAAATAGCGGATCTTGGCTGCGCCATCCGGATCAAAAAACAACCCCGGATTCCCACCAGCATAAGCATACGTATCCAGCAGTAATTCTGGCGGTACGTCGCTTAGGGAATCAGCGATGCCGGCAGGATCGGGTGAAATGAATTTACCGTTGCTTGGGTCGTAGAAACGCGCGCCGTGGTAGTACAAACCGGTTTCTTCGTCAGCATATTGGCCGATGTAGCGCAATGGTTGATGGGTGTTGGACAACACACCTTGCTTGGCATCGCTCATGGCTATAACTTGCCCGACTTGGTCGGTGTGTAAATGATGAATTGTTGCGCCGAATAGTTTGGCTTTGAGGCGGCTCCACCAGTTGCTGTTGCCGTGGTTGCTGTAGTCAATTTGCGCGATTGGGCGATAGCCTAGGTAGGCGTAGCTGTGGGTGAGGTTTCCATTGGCATCAGCTTCTCCTAGCAATTGCACGCCGTCGTAGGTGAAGTAGGTGATTTTTGGTTCGGCTTGGCCGTTTTGGACGATTTTTGCTACTCGCCTTCCTCGGGCGTCGTAGATGTAATTGACGTGGGTGTTTTTGGTTGATTGAATTTGCTGCATTGTTTGCAGGTGGCCTGCGGCATCCCAGTTGAGATTCCAGGTTTGCCCTTTGATGGTGATTTCGTGTGGCAAACCTGCTTCGTCGTGTTGGCTGCCTGATCTAGGCGATGGCGGTGCTGAGTTAGTTGATGATTGCAACGTCTGTTCTTGCTCTTGATGCGGCCAGCTATCTACCTTGCCGTTGCCGTGCGTCAGGCTGATTGCAATGTCGTGGGCGAATTTTGCGGTTGCTTTTTTCCATTGGATGGCACGTACCAGGATTTTTTGCCCCCCCAACCAATTGGGTAACCAACCTTGGCTAGTGATTTGGGCAATCTTGCCTGCGCTGTCGTAGCTGTGTTGGATGGTGCTAGTTGTTCCATGCTGATCGTTTAGCTGAATTTTGCTGCGCCTGCCTTGCGCATCGTAGGTATAGGCTTGGGTGAAAGTGACTGTCGTTTGTCTTTTTAACGTCGTAGTTTGACTGACCTGGATTTCACGTCCCAATGCATCGTATTGGGTTTGTGTACGGCGGGTGCCATTGGCGTCGGTGATGGTTTCTTCGACGGGTTGTTGGGCGGCGTAGCGGATTTGGATGGTTTCTTGGATTGTATTATTGAACCAACGTTCAATTTGCTCTGGATAGCCTTGTGTGTTGTAGCGAATAATTTGCCGGGCACCGCGAGCGTCAGCGGTGGCAATGATGTGGTCGGCCGCATCGTAGGTCGCGGTTTGCCAACCTTGGTCTGGGTTTTTTATCGCAATCACACGGCCAAAATCGTCGAAGCGGCGTTCGGCTGTTTTGTGTGTGGTTTCTAGTTTGATTAACTGATTTTGGGCAGCGGTACCGATTTCGCCCCACTGGGTTTTGAGGAAGGTGTTGTATTCAATATTGGGAGTTGGCGTTGAAATTGGCTGTTCTTGTGTATGTTGGGTAGGCGCTTTGTGGTTGATATTGCTGATATTGCCGATCGCATCGTGGGTAAAACTGGTGGTGCGGGTGAGTACGTTGGATGGTGTGGCGAGGAAAGACGCTTGCTGCGTGATGTTTTCTGTTTGGCCAGTGTAGGCATAACTGATCGTGGTTTCTACTACACGCACGCCGTCGCTGTTGCGGATTTTGCTGGGACGTAGGGCGGAGTCGCGTTCTAACACCTCGGTGACTTGATTGCCTGGTTGGATGGTTTTAGCGACTAAACCAGTCTTCGCATCGTATTCAATCCGCGTGGTGTGGGGCGGCAGCGGGCCATCGATTTCCATCCAGCGATTGGTGAGCTTGGTTTCGTCATACAAACTCAGTTCGCCAATTTTGTCTGACTTGGTGTTGGTGCTCGTTTCGGTGCTGTAACGATATGTCGTGGTGCGCGTAATCGGCGTGGAGGATTTGCCGTCGATGGCGGGTGACCAACCGCTTTGGGTGATGCTTGTTGGTTGGCCTTGGGGGTTGTAGGTGATTTTGGTAATCGATTCTTTTTCGGCTACGACGCTGGGTTGCGCAATCAGGCTGGGTTCGATGTTGCTGCCTTCGTAGGCATAACGCCGCTGCCATTGTGGTGCTTGGGCTTTGCCGTCTTTGTACGCAATGTGGCTGACATTGATGACTCTGCCTTGCTCGTCGAAAGTGGTTTTGCTGGTTTGTAATGGTTGGCCTGAAGCATTGAGCATGGTTTCTTCAGTTAGTCTGCCTAGCTTGTCGTAGCCATAACGCCTGTTGCCCGGGCTGCAGGAAGTACAACCGGGGCCGATGGCTTCTAGCAGGCGGTATTCACCAGCAATGATGGCGTGTTTGTAGGTGGTTTTTTGGCCTAAGCTGTTGGTGAGAATCGTCTTGCCGCCTTCGCTGTTGTCTAAGGTGACTTTTTCGGCACCATTCGCTTTCATACTGAGGATGGCTTTGCCGTTGATGTCGTAGCCGTAAGTACTGATGCGTTGATGGATTAATTGCTTATCGCTGCCTTGGCCAGTGACGCTGATGCCGGTGAGCAAGGTTGGATGATTGGCATCTTCGTAGTGATATGTCCGGCTGATGCTGGAGCTGGAAACGCCGCGATTGGCATACGGATGCGCTGGCTGGTTGGCGTCGTAGTGCGTCGGGAGGCTGACTTTGACCAAGTTAGCTAGCAGGTGAATCGGGGCTATCGTTGCGCCTTTTGGCATAGCGCTGCCGTAGGCATAACTGAATCGACCAACTGGACTGTCGATGCTTTGTAAGCCGCTAAATCGATCGCCTTTTTGGGCATGCTTTTGATCAAGGTAGTTGAAACGCAATACTCTACCTTGTGGATCACGCACGCTCATTAACCAATTTTTGTGGTCGTATTGCAGGCTAACGAATTCTCCTGTGGGAGCGACGATTTGGACTAGCTTGCCTTCTACGTTGAAATCCAACATCCGCCCATTCGGCCAGCGCCATTGGTAGGTATTGCCTTGGGCGGTTTGCTGAATATGCACTTTGCCGTAAGCAGGATTGGGGCTGGCGCAGAGACTAGGATTGTTCGGGTCTTTGGTAAAAATCAGGCGCACGCCGTCGGCCTGAATGATTTGGATCATGTTGCCGGTGACGTACAAATCCGTTTCGTAGGATAAACGCCATCCTCTTCCCACCACGCTGCGCGGCATATTGGGCGTGCTGTAGGCGCTGTTGTAGTGGCGGATGATTTCTAGGCCCAACACGCCTGGTAGGGCAGGCATGTCGATTTCTTGTTGATATTTGTTGCCGGTGAGGAGGTTGATGGGATTGCCCACGCCAGTGTTGACGGGGATGGTGCTCATGCTGGCAGGGGCGGTGGTGCTACTCGTACTGCAACTGGGCGGGCCGCCTGCGCTGGGGGTGCATTGGCCTTGCACTTGCGCTTGGGCAGGCGTGATGATCCCTATCAAAAGGGACAACACGCTGCACAAGAAGAAACGCATCTGCATGGATCAGTAATAGCCTAGGCTAATGCCGTGTTGGGAGAACAACGGTTCCACACCCGTTCCCAGCAAATTAATCACCTGTCCGACCAAGGCCACTACTTGGGTGTTGTGGCTCTCGTCAGTGGTGATGGTGGACAGATATTTGCGCGCATTTAACGCGGCGGTGTCGCCGGAATACAGGCTGATTTCATGCTGGGTGTCCAATCCTTCGACAAACGATCTAGCCGCGGCGACTTTTTGATTGACTAGGGTTAAGTCGTCTAAACGTGCGCCGTTCAGGATGTTCAACGCC
Organism: uncultured Burkholderiaceae bacterium; assembly: GCA_964568305.1. Classification (GTDB taxonomy): domain Bacteria; phylum Pseudomonadota; class Gammaproteobacteria; order Burkholderiales; family Burkholderiaceae_D; genus JAGKXB01. Next base: position 185 of record CAZMPS010000105.1, on the reverse strand, counting down.
GCACCAGCCATGGATAACACGCCTTTGTCGATGGCATTGACCCAGAAGGCTCTTCCCTCGGCATCGGGCTCGCGGTTGAATAAGTAGTGATAAATCGCATCGACGCGAGTGCCGGAACTGGAGTTGCTGTACAGCGCATTGGATTCGGCGCTGTTGCCGAAGGATTCGATCAGGCTGTCCATAGA
>CAZMPS010000104.1:0-6249 GCA_964568305.1 uncultured Burkholderiaceae bacterium | reverse complement strand
GGGCGTTACACAGAATCACACCGTACAACAAGCCCCATTTGATATTCGGCAACGTGACGTGGAAAAAGGTCTTCCAGCCGGATGCGCCCAGTACGATAGCGGCTTCTTCCTCTTCATTACCTTGCGATTGCATCAAGGGAATCAACTCACGTGCGACAAAGGGAAAAGTGACGAAAATGGTCGCTAATACAATCCCAGGTACGGCAAATAAAATTTTGATGTCATGCTCTTGCAGCCAAGCGCCAAACCAGCCTTGCGCACCAAACAGCAAGACATAAATCAAACCAGAAATAACGGGCGAAACGGAAAATGGCAAATCGATCAAGGTCAGTAAAATGCTTTTTCCACGGAAGTCAAATTTAGCAATACACCAAGAAGCCGCCACGCCAAATATCAGATTAAGTGGCACGGCAATCGCGGCGCTGATCAAAGTCAGTTTGATCGCTGAAATGGCATCAGGATCAGTGATCGCTGCCACATACGCATCCCAGCCTTTTCTGAGTGCTTGATGAAAGACTGAAATCAGCGGTACGAACAAAAACAGGGTCAGGAAAATTAAGGCAATAGCAATTAGGGCATAACGTACCCATTTAGGTTCCAAGACGCTTGATTGGGATGTGCTTGTTCTTTGATTCATTTTTTTGTGCTCCCTATTTCCGCGCTTTGCCGCGTGACCATGCTTGCAGCAAATTAATCGATAACAACATGACAAACGATACCAGTAGCATCACGACTGCAATCGCGGTGGCGCCAGCGTAATCGTATTGTTCCAGCTTGGTAATGATGAATAGCGGGGTGATTTCCGACACCATGGGCATATTGCCAGCGATAAAAATCACTGATCCGTATTCACCCGTTGCGCGTGCAAAAGCGAGTGCAAAACCCGTCAATAGCGAAGGAAAAATAGTCGGGAAAATCACCCGCACAAAAGTTTGTAGCGAATTAGCGCCCAAGCTGGCAGCCGCTTCTTCTAACTCGCGTTCCGCATCTTCCAGCACAGGTTGTACGGTACGCACAACGAAAGGCAGGCCGATGAAGGTGAGGGCGATGATGACACCGAGCGGAGTAAACGCGACTTTGATGCCGACTTTTTCCAAATAATGACCAAACCAGCCATTAGTAGAATAAAGCGCAGTCAATGTGATGCCAGCAACGGCAGTTGGTAAAGCAAATGGTAAATCGACTAATGCATCAATCAGTCGTTTGCCAGGAAAGCTGTAACGTACCAACACCCAGGCGACGATGCCGCCGAATACGACATTGATTGCTGCACCGATCAATGCAGCACCAAAGCTTAAGCGGTAGGAAGCGAGCACGCGTTCAGAAGTAATCGCGCCCCAGAATCCTTCCCAACTCATGGTAAAAGTTTTTAGAAAAATGGCAGAAAGAGGGATAAGAACAATCAGTGCCAAGTACAAAATGGTAAAACCAAGCGATAAATTAAACCCTGGCATCACCCGAAACGGCGCTCCCTGCGCTGTTTTTGGCACTGATGTTGCTGGTGCTGTTGGTGTGGCAAAAGACATGAAGATTTCCTTATATTACATTTTTGAATAATGTATTTGGATAATCCCATCAAATAGTTATAAATCAAACGAAGAAATTGGCATTTACTTAGAAGAAAATCGATTAAAGATGAGGTGGTATATCACCAAAGTCCCTCCAAATCATCTATAGAGGCTCTAAAAACTTGAAGTTCTTTTGCACCAAATTTGTAAGTTCTAGATTGATTAAAATCTTTCGTAGCATTATTAATTTCTTCCTTTAGCACAGCTGCAATCTCGCTAAGGCCGGCTGTTTTAGCAGTATTAGTGATTTCTTTATATGCTGCTTCCCCCCACTGCTTGGCAAGTTTCGAGAAATCAATCTGAGTCAATCTGTCAATACTGCCAATCAATTTTTCTGCTGTACTGATTACTGTTTCTGCTATCAATTTTTCAGTCTCAGAGGAAGCACCATCGATTTCCCATTCATATATATGATTGGTGGTGTCAGCAGTTGACTGTGTCGATGAATTTGTTACTTCTAATCTTGCTGAATAATAAGAACTGTACGTACTTAATGAGTTAACTGGAAATGTGGATGTAAGCATTTGATCTCTCCGTAATGTGATGATTCATGATTAAGAAGTCATCACATTACGCAGGTCGATATCAAAAGAGAACGAATGTTTATGCGATTAGATAGTTAATTTTTACATAATGAAAAAAGCATCTAAGGAAATACAAATTTCATTTTTATTAATTAGAAAAAATTGGTAATTGCTAGTAAGTTAAAAAATTAATAATTTATTAATTTGATAATTTTTAAAACGGATTTCCGATTAAAGCTCCATGGGTATCTACTTGTGTAGATCCTATGCGAAAGCACTCGGGGATGACGGTGTTTTGAGGGGCTTGCCTCGGATAGTTATGGAAGAATTGGTATCGCTTCTTTATCAGAGGCGGATTCTATGATGATGTGTCTTTGTGAAATCAGTGGCTACACCATTTCAAAATTAAGCTTGCAATGGTAGCCAAATTTCCACGACACCTGTTCCAGTTTGTGGATCGTAGCGCTGATCATAGCGTTCAAATAGCGGGGCGTTGGCATCCATGTTGTAGCCGGATGTCGGCAACCATTGCTCCCAAATGGCAGCGTAAGTGTCTTTAATGGTTGCAATAGCCTCACGATGCTCGAATACCGCATAACGTTGTTCAGGGATAGCGATGGTGGAGAAGGGCGCTGCAATCGCTGACGCATCGTTTACTTCGACGCCGCAAAGATAATCAAAATGCCCCATTTCCGTGCAATGTGTGGAAACGCCATAACTCATCTGACCAATTTGGCCCGGTATTTTGCCAAGATGCGGTTTGAATTTCGCCCATTGCGGTGGAATCGTTAGGCTGGGATTGCCAGCGTGATGTTCGCTTAAGCCGGCGATGAGTAGTGGTTTGCTGGTTTTGATGTGTGTGGGTTGCATGGGGTGTTCTCTAAGTTTTTTATGGAAGTGGTTGTTATTGTTATTTAAGACGCTGTTGTTTATGCATCAATTCTAACAAAAACTCTGGCGCTAAATCTGCGCATTAAACCTAGGGCTTGAGCGTATTTTTGGCGCGAAATGGTGTGGTTGGTGGTCTTTGATGGTGCATAACGCATTTGCTGGCACATCAATAGTCCCCAGATATGAAGTGTGATCAGATTGATTAATGATTGACAATTCACAATCCTAAAAGACTTTCTACTTTCAATTTGTCAGAAATTAGACTATATTTTCATACATAAATACCAAAATAAAAATCGCCGAATTGATTCGCCAGCGCATTAGCGAAATGCCAGTAGGGGAGCCTTTCACTCCAACTGCTTTTCTTACATGCGGGACGCGTGTTTCTGTCGATCAAACTTTGTCGCGTTTGATCAAGGTTGGGACAATTGAACGCGTGGCACGTGGGGTTTTTGTGCGCCCTGAAGTTAATCGTTTCGTGGGAAAAGTCATGCCGGAACCTATCAAGGTAGCCGAAACAATTGCTAAAACAACTGGTGCTACTGTTCAGGTTCACGGTGCAGAAGCCGCGCGCAAATTGGAATTGACGACGCAAGTCCCAACGCAACCTATATTTGCGACTTCTGGTCCATCCAAGCGAATTCAAATGGGCGGGATAGAAATCCGTCTGCAACATGTTTGCTCACGCAAATTGACCCTGGCTGGTCGGCCAGCAGGATTGGCATTATCTGCGCTGTGGTACCTCGGCAAAAAAGAAGTGACGCCATCGCTGATTGAAACCATTCGTCGCAAACTGTCGATTGAAGAATTCGAAGCATTGAAGTCAGCAACTAGTGTGATGCCTGCTTGGATGAGTGATGCAATGTTTCGGCATGAGCAAGTGAGTATCCATGGCTGAGTCTTGCATCTTTCTGCTCTTGAGCAATCCCAGATCCTGCGTGGCCTTGCACCACGTTTATTTCGTTCCCCTACCGTACTTGAGAAAGACGTATGGGTGTGCTGGGTTTTACAAGCGCTTTTTATGATACCAAATCGGCTGCCGATGGCATTCAAGGGGGGGACTTCTTTATCCAAGGTATTTGGCGCTATTGCCAGATTTTCGGAGGATGTTGATATCACACTGGATTATCGCGGGTTGGATAATTATTTTGACCCGTTTGATGAAAAGATGTCGAATACTCGGCTAAAAAAATTCAGCGAAGTTTTGAAAACTTTTGTGCACGATTATGTGCATCGTGTTGTCACGCCTTATTTTCAAGAAAGATTGGTGTCGGAATTTGGCTCAGATATTTGTTGAATCGAAGTGAGTGAAGATGGTGAGAAATTTCGGTTGCATTATCCAACTGTCCTGGAAACACCTGGCGATTACATTTCTACTAGCGTGCTTCTCGAATTTGGAGGACGCAACATCACGGAGCCTAATGAAAAACACGAAGTGCGTCCAGATATTGCTGAGTACATTTCTGCCCTCGAATTTCCATGTGCTCAAGTAGATGTTCTATCTCCTGCTCGTACGTTTTGGGAAAAAGCCACTTTGATGCATGTTCAATGCCATCGCGGCGATTTTTGCCCTCATAGCGAACGCTTATCCCGCCATTGGTACGACTTGGCTATGTTGGCTGATCTTGAAATCGGTCAGCTTGCTTTAGCTAAGCGTGATTTATTAGCCGATGTCGTGAAGCATAAAAAGGTTTTCTACAACGCGAGCTACGCTAATTACGATGCTTGTCTCAATGGCCAACTGCGTTTGTTGCCAGATGAGAAAGTGTTAAATGCGTTGCGCGATGATTTTCAACTCATGATTGATGCGGGTATGTTCATTGGAGAGCGCCCCTCTTTTTCGATCATCATTGACCGCTTACGTGTTTTGGAAGCAGCGATCAACCAGCGATGATTTTTGAGAGGATGAGCGATGATTGCAGAAATTTTCAAGCTTCGATAACTTCGATAAATTAATGCCTTGTGACTTAAAATGAGGCTGATTTCTCCATCATCATCATCCTTTTTTCTCCTTTTGGCCTTGGCATGAACCTTATTTTTCCTATTTCGCAAAATTCTCACAATGCAATTGAAGGCCTGCTTCAGCAATACCATGCTGCTTCCTTCAACGAGCAAATACTCATCGCAATTCTGGCTTTGAGCGGCGAAACACTCAACAAAACCAGGCTGTTGGAATATGCGCGTTGTCTTGGTATAAAAGATGAGTATGGCAGAGCTTATACGATGAACATACTGTCTGATACCTTGTCGCGTATGCGGCATCATCAAATATTGCTTGATGTCAGAGGAGTGGGTTTTACCTGTCCTGATGAGTTGGTGTTGCCAGCGATTCATGATGTTATCGATAATAAGATGATGGCGTCACTTTATGGTGCGATTGAAAAGATCAGTCCTATCAGACCCTGGTTGGGACAACATTTTTTGCGTACTGACAAGCAAGCCATCGCCCGTTTACGCCTGGCATTGCTGCGCGGCGCCATGCCATCCTCGATGCAGCCATGGTTGTACGCGTGTACGCCGTTTTATTACACATTTAAGGGGATTCATCCGTATGTTTTGATATGCGGTCAGCCATTTGATTCCGTGTTGTTTCAGTACTTTCATCCTGCCATGCAGGCTGAAGTCATGACAGCATTGCTTGACCATACTGTGATGGAGCCTCAAACCGCACAGCCATTGCGCGATTGGACTGAGCACTATCTGGCTCACACGCAAGAGCCCAATTTTTCTTTGGTATGGAGCATGGCTCAGCATTTATTGCTATGCGGCCGCTTAAACGATGCCGCTACGCTGATCGATCGCAGCGAATTGCGCGATCGTGCATTGGGGCAATTTATGCGCAGTGCTATCTTGTTGCTGCGAGGTGATCATCTGGCTGCCGTGGCTGGTTTTGAGGTTGCATTGAAAGCCTTGCGCAAAGAAAGCGGCAAGCGCTCGATTTATCTAAAAGGCATTTGTGGTTACCTATATGTGCTTGCGATGTTGCGTAGCAATGATCTAAAAACCAGAAAATCTGCTGAAACATGGCTGAATCTGGCTTTGCGTGATGAAGAAAGTGGTGTCGATAGCTTGATTTATTCTCAACTCAGCATTTTGCATCAAGTGCAAGCAGGCACCATGAAGGTGCAAGAGGCGCTACAGTTTTCTTCTTATAAGGGCAATTTATTATTGCCTCAATTATTTCAATCTTTATTGCATTACTGGTTGGGTTTGTCACAGTCGGTTGATCCGGCTGATCTGGCTGATAAAAAAACAGCATTAATCAG
>CAZMPS010000103.1:0-6281 GCA_964568305.1 uncultured Burkholderiaceae bacterium | reverse complement strand
TGTGGTTGAGTATGGGTTTTTGAGGTCAGATCGGTTTGTGGAGATATTGGCGGATCTTGGGGTGCGGGTGGGGGGGGTTTCGGGTTTGTTGGAAAGTTAAGGGTAACCACCCCGTCAGGCTTCGTACTTGTATTACCGTCGTTCCCGCAGTTTTAGGCGGGAACCCAGTGTCTTTTAAGTAATGTAACGCCATTTATATTGATCGTGTTTTGCACGAAAAAGCGGGGGCTGGATCCGCGACTAAAGCACTCGGGGATGATGGTAGTGGGAGTATGCCGCACACTGCACCCTCACCCCAACAAATTCTCCAACGTCCCCCGATAAATATTCTTCAATGGCTCAATAAACCGCAATTCAATGTGCTCATCCACCTTGTGAATGCTGGCATTAGGTGGCCCGAATTCAATCACTTGCGGGCAAATCTGCGCGATGAAGCGGCCGTCTGAGGTGCCGCCGGTGGTGGATAGGGTGGTTTCTAAGCCTGTTTCTGCTTTGATCGCTGCTGCCAGGGCGTTGCTTAAATTGCCGCGTGGGGTGAGGAATGGTTGGCCGCTGATGGTCCATTTCAAATCGTAGGTCAGGCCGTGTTTGTCCAGGATGGCTTCTAGTCGTTGTTGCAGGCCGGCGCTGGTGCTGGCGGTGGAGAAGCGGAAGTTGAAGTCAATTACGACTTCACCTGGAATGACGTTTGACGCGCCTGTGCCGCCGTGGATGTTGGAAATTTGCCAGGAGGTGGGGAGGTAGTATTCGTTGCCTTCATCCCATTTTTCTTTTGTCAATTCGGCTAATGCGGGCGCTGCTTCGTGGATGGGGTTGCGCGCTAATTGTGGATAGGCGATATGGCCTTGCACGCCTTTGATGGTGAGTTTGCCGGACATGGAGCCGCGGCGGCCGTTTTTGATGGTGTCGCCTAATAATGCGTCGGAGGTGGGTTCACCGACTACGCAATAATCGATTTTTTCTCCACGCGCTTTCAAGGTGTTGCAGACCACGACGGTGCCGTCAGTGGCGGGGCCTTCTTCATCGCTGGTGATTAAAAAGCCTATCGAGCCTTGGTGATTCGGATGAGCGGTGAGGAATTCTTCTACGGCGACTAGCATGGCGGCAATGGAGGTTTTCATGTCTGCTGCACCACGGCCATAGAGGTTGCCATCGCGTTCGGTTGGAATGAAGGGTGGGGATGTCCATTCTTCCAGCGGGCCGGTTGGTACGACGTCGGTATGTCCCGCAAAGACGACTAAAGGCGCGGCTGTGCCTTTGCGCGCCCAAAGATTGGTCACTTGGCCTGATTGGATGGTTTCGCATACAAAGCCTAAGGGTGACAAGATGTCGCGCAGGTATTGTTGACAACCTTGGTCTTTGGGGGTGAGGGATTCCAGGGCAATCAACTCTTTTGCTAGGGCAAGCGTTTTATTCATGGTTTATTTAAAAATTGTTTGGTAAGTTGCTTCGGAAAATCCCACATGGACGGCGTAATCGTTTTTGCTTTCGTTTTCGTTATTGCTAATGCACAAAACTGGTCGTTTGATGATGGAGGGCGATTCAAGCATCAGCGCTATGGCACTTTGCGTATCGATGATGCTCGCTTTGCGTTCTTCGCTTAGGTTGCGCCAGGTGGTGCCTTTTTTATTGATTAACACGTCCCATGGTTGGCTTTTTAACCAGATGTTGATCCAGTCAGGAGTGACGCCGGATTTTTTGAAATCGTGGAAAACATAGGGTTGTTGGTGCGCATCTAACCAGGTGCGGGCGTTTTTGACTTGATTGCAGTTGGGGATGCCGAAAAGTATGGTCATGGTGGTGGGTGCATGAATACAGTAATCAGTTACGGGGATAAGGGCGGTTTCTCGTTCCCACGCGGGAGCGTGGGAACGAGTACAACGACGGAAGCTAACTTATCGGGGCTTGGATCACAAATCCCGCAACAATTCATTAATCTCTGTTTTAGCCCGCGTTTTGGCGTCAATTTGTTTGACGATGACGGCGCAGTACAAGCTGTATTGGCCATTGGCTGCAGGCAAGCTGCCGGAGACTACGACTGAACCGGCTGGCACTCTGCCGTAGCTAACTTCGCCAGTGGCGCGGTTGTAAATTTTGGTGGATTGGCCGATGTATACGCCCATGGAAATCACTGAGTTTTCTTCGACAATGACGCCTTCAACGATTTCAGAACGGGCGCCGATGAAGCAGTTGTCTTCAATAATGGTGGGATTGGCTTGCATAGGTTCCAGCACGCCGCCGATGCCTACGCCGCCGGACAAGTGGACGTTTTTGCCGATTTGGGCGCAAGAACCTACTGTGGCCCAGGTATCAACCATGCTGCCTTCATCGACGTAAGCGCCGATATTGACATATGAAGGCATCAAAATCACGTTTTTGCCGATGAAGCTGCCGTGTCGTGCGACGGCGGGTGGGACGACGCGGAAACCGCCTTTGATGAAGTCTTCTTCTGTGTAATTGGCAAATTTGGTTGGTACTTTGTCATAAAATTGCATGCTGGGCGTGTCGCCACCGGTTGATAAGACGCGATTGTCTTCCAATTTGAAGGAGAGTAAGACGGCTTTTTTGATCCATTGGTTGACGACCCAGTTGCTGTCTACTTTTTGTGCGACGCGAATGCTGCCGTGGTTGAGTTGGTCGATCACGTGTGCGACGGCGTCGCGTAATGTTGCGCTAGCGGATTTGGAAGAAATATTAGCGCGGTCTTCCCATGCCTGGTCGATGATTTGTTGTAATTGTTGAGTCATTTTTGATTGGAGTGAAAGTTGGTTGAAAAATTGAAACGTTAAAACATTGTAGCGTTGAGTTGATGCATTTTTACTTAATGTTGCTCGGTGTTATCATGATAACATTTTATCCCCGACCTGCCTTGGCCTGATTCATCCTTGGATTCACGTATAACCTCGTTTGTTTAGTTTTTTAGTTTGTCTTTTATATAGTGCGTTTAACCTCTATCAAATTATCGGGATTTAAATCCTTCGTCGATCCTACCCAGTTCCACATACCTGGCCAATTGGTCGGTATTGTTGGTCCGAATGGTTGCGGAAAATCTAACATCATGGATGCGGTGCGCTGGGTGCTGGGTGAATCCAAAGCGTCCGAGTTGCGCGGTGCTTCTATGCAAGACGTTATTTTCAACGGCTCCACCCAGCGCAAGCCAGCAGGGCGGGCGTCTGTGGAATTGGTGTTTGATAACAGTGACGGTAAGTTGTTGGGCGCCTGGAATCAATATGCTGAAATCGCCGTCAAACGGGTGTTGAGCCGTGACGGTGGCTCCACGTATTACATCAATCAACAAGTCGTTCGGCGGCGCGATATTCAAGACATCTTTCTCGGCACTGGCTTGGGGCCACGGGCTTACGCCATCATTGGTCAGGGTATGATTGCGCGCATTATTGAATCCCGACCAGAAGAATTGCGTATCTTTTTGGAAGAAGCAGCGGGCGTTTCCAAATACAAAGAGCGGCGACGGGAAACAGAACAGCGTTTGCAAGGGACGCGTGAGAATTTGACGCGGGTGGACGACATCCTGCGCGAATTGTCCCAGAATTTGCAAAAGCTGGAAGGCCAAGCGCATATCGCTCGGCAATTTCATGCCTTGCAATCCGAACATAACGAAAAGCAAAAATTGCTCTGGCTGTTGCGTAAAAATGAAGCCAGCGCCGAGCAAGAAAAATTTGGTCGTGACATACAGCAGGCGCATACTGATTTAGAGCAGCAAATCGCCCGGTTACGTCATGTAGAAATGGAATCCGAACATGTGCGCCAAGCGCATTACGCCGTCGGTGATCGTCTGCATCAAGCACAAAATTGCGTGCATCAAACCAATGCGGAAATTGCCAGTCTGGAAGCGCAAATCAAGTTTGTGCAGGAATCGCGCAAACGCCTGCAAGCGCAACTACAAGTTCTAACGGCGCAACGTGATCGCTGGCAAGGGCAGGAGCAAGCGCATCAGCAGGATTTGGCAAACGCAACGCTGCGTTTGGAGGAATTAAGCCAGCAGCATCAAGCCTTGCAACAAACGGCGCGGCAGCATAACGAACAGTTGCCTGAGTTGGAAAAATTTTGGCGCCAGGCACAGCAGGAAAGTAGCCAATTGCGCAATAGCATGCGGCAGGCCCAGCAAGACGTGCAGCTGGAAGCCGCGCATCATCGCAATATCGTCAACGTTTTGTCGAGTTTGCAGACGCGTTGGGAGCGTTTGTCGCAGGAAAAAAATAATTTGCGTGCACCGAATCAAGTACAGCTTGAAACGCATAAAAATGAGCTGGTGCAACAGCAACAAGATTTGCAGGAAGCCACGCATTGCTTGCAAGCAGCACAAGAAAAATTGCCGGATTGCCAAAAAGAAAATCAGCTGACGCACACTAGGCATCACGAGGAAAAGACCCGCCATGCGCAATTGGAAGCACGACTCAATGCTTTGCAACAATTGCAAAAAGATGTGCAAGCTAAGGGAAAAATTCAACCTTGGTTGAAGAAACATGGCTTACACGAATTCCCGCGTTTATGGCAAAAGTTACAGGTAAAAGAAGGCTGGGAAAGCGCGCTGGAATCGGTTTTGCGTGAACGCAGCGCTGCAGTGGAAATGCCAGAGACCATGTTGTTGTCCGCATTGTTGGGCGATATGCCGCCGGCGAAATTAGCTTTATTGCTGGCTAATAGCAAGGGCAATACCAATGCGAATGTGGTGTTGGTAAACACTGAAGCGCTATCCGATTTGACACCATTTGCCAGTTTGCTTACATCGGCGGGTGATTTACAGGTACTGCTGCAAGATTGGTTACACCACATTTTTGTGGCGGAAGATGTGGCTAGCGCACTGGATGTGCGTGAGAAATTGCCGTTGGGTGCGTATTTTGTGACGAAACAAGGACACAAAATCGACCGCGTCAGCGTGCAATTTTATGCTGCTGATACCGAGCAAGATGGCATGTTGGCAAGGCAGCAGGAAATTGACCGCATCAGCAAAGAATCACAATCGCAGCAAAGCGTGGTGGAACAAGCCAAAAATCAATCGCTACAGGCCGAAGCCGCTTTGTCTGAGTTAACGCAACAAATTCAAACCTGGCGCCAGCGTGTTAATGCAGGAACGACGGCAGTGCACAAATTGCAGATGGAAATGGTGAAGTTGTCCGAAGAGCAGCAACGTTTCCAACAACGCAGTACGCAAATTGCCAGTGATTTATCGGAAATTGCCAGCGAAAAATCTACGCAGGAAGCGAGCAAGATGGCTTCTGAAGCAAAAACAGCGCAACTCAATACCAGCCTGAATCAACTGCAACAAGAGTATGACAAGAAGCAAGCGGACTACGTCGCTAAGGAAAGGCAGCTCAATGACGCCAGACTACGTTTGCGTGAAATAGAGCGCAAAACGCAGGACGCGCGTCATGCGGAAAGTTTGCAACATAGCAAAATTGAAGAGTTAAAACGCCATATTTTCACCGCCACCGAGCAAACGGCGCAACTGTTTGCCAATTTGCAGCAAGGGCAGTTGGAGCTGGAAAGTTTGAACGAGCAAACTGCGCAAGAAGCCTTGCAATTGCTCTTAGTGCAACATGGCGAGCAAGAGCAGGCTTTGGCTGTGGTGCGAAATGAGTTGGATCAGCTGACGCAGCAATTACGCCATTTCGATGAGCTGCGTGCGCAATACGAACAAGGCTTGCAACCACAGCGCGACAAAATCAATGGATTGCAATTAAAAGAACAAGCGGCGCGATTGAACTATGAACAATATGCACAGCGATTAATTGAGGCTTTGTGTCCAGCTGCTGTGTCAACATCTTCATCATCATTGGAAGGAGAAGCTGAGGAGGGCGCAGAGCAGGAGAATCATGCAGCAATTCATAGCACGCAAAACATGCAGGCAATGCAAGAAATGGAAAAAGCGCTGAATGAAAAATTGCAGCAGCATCCTGCGCTCAAACCGACTTATTTACAGTCAGAAATCACACGCGTGAACAATGCCATGACCGCCTTGGGCGCAGTGAATCTGGCTGCGTTGGATGAGTTGGAACAAGCGCTGCAGCGCAAGAATTTTTTGGATGCGCAGCATGCAGATTTGACTGAGGCAATGAATACTTTGCAAGACGCGATTCACAAAATCGACAAGGAAACGCGCGAGTTATTGCAAGACACGTTTGATAAAGTAAATCACCATTTTTCCGAGTTATTCCCTCAGCTATTCGGTGGCGGTCAAGCCAAACTCATCATGACTGGTGATGAAATTTTGGATTCTGGCGTACAAGGAAGCATCTCTAACGCGTGCTTTGCTTTTTCAA